>PLZL01000036.1 GCA_003152145.1 Limisphaerales bacterium | reverse complement strand
GCCTGGAACCGACGCTCGCCGAGCTTGGACTATTCAAACAATCCGCCGCTGGTTTGCCGCCGACCATTTCAGGCCGTGACACCAATGGTCTGGTGACGATCAGCAACACCGGCAATTGCAAAATGGTTTACACGGTCGATGGAACCGCACCGACGACCAACTCGCCGGTTTACAATTCGCCGGTCGTTGTGCCGTCGGGCGGCACCGTGCAAGCTGCCTGCCTGATGCCTAACGGCCAGCTTGGCATCGTGGCTGCAAGACCCTTCGCCAGTTTGCCGCCAACCGGCTGGAAAGTCGTCGGCGTGGACAGCCAGGAAACTGCCGGGGAAGCCAACGCCGCCGCCAATGCGATTGACGGCAACACGTCCACCTTCTGGCACACCGCTTGGAACAACGATCTGGCGTTGCCGCACTATCTGACGGTTGACATGGGGAGGACGCACCGGATTGCCGGGTTCACCTATCTTCCGCGACAGGACGGAAATCCCAACGGGACCGTTGAAAGCTACCGCTTTGAAACGAGCACGGACGGAGCCAACTGGACGACCAATGTTGCCTCGGGCACGTTCGCCAACATTCGGAACAATCCGTCGCTTTAGGAAGTCAACTTTGCTCCCGTCAATGCCCGATACTTCCGTTTCACGGCATTGCAGGAGATCAACAGAAATGGTTGGACGAGCTCCGCCGAAATCTCCGTCTTGCCAGCGGGCGGGAACGGTGACGGGCGGTGATTTCGCATTTACCTGGAAACACCCACCACGTGAGACTATCGGCATGAATCGTTACCTCAACACCGCGTTTGTTTGCGCCGTCTGTTTTTCGGTGGCGCGAACGTGCGTTGTCATGAGGCTTTGTGGTTTGAAACTTCAATATGACATTTGTCACATATCGGGAGAAGCCAGTTTTCGCTAGTCTTTAGTCTTTTGAAAACTGTTGTGTCCGGAATGAGGGACCGGGATAAGAGGGCTGTTTTGCGCTGCTATCTGTCGCACCCGCAAATGGAACGAGTGTTCCGAATCAACCCGGGCGCCGTCGAAAACAACCGGTTGACGAAACTTGTAACTAAAAAAGATTTCATTGCGATTTTCAAACTTCAATACAAACATTAATTTTCAATTGAACCATGAAACCATTCCTGAAAACACTGTTTGTCTGTGCTGCCTGCTTTTCGACGACGCAACTGTTTGCCGCGTCCGTTGCCGTGTCGAGCGTCAAAAAGGACTCCAACGGCGTCACGCTGCAAATGAATCCCGGCGTGCTGCGGCTGGAGGTTTATTCGCCGCGCATTATCCGCGTGACTTACGCGGCGTCAAACAGTTTGCCGGACCTCGCCAGCCTCGCGGTCATTGCCAAACCGGAACGCGCGAAATGGAAATTGAGCGACTCAAAGGGCGAACTCATCCTGCGCACGGATGAGATTCAAGCGCGCGTTGAACGCGTGACCGGCGCGGTGAGTTTTCTCGACAGTGCCGATCACGTTTTGCTGCGAGAAACGGGCGACGGCCGGAAATTTCAGCCGGCGACGATAGCCGGTGATTCCGTCACCTCGTGTGCGCAGGCTTTCGAGACGGCGTCGGACGAGGGCATCTACGGACTCGGCCAGCATCAGCGCGGGGTCTGGAATTACAACAACGGCGGCAGCGTCCGGCTCGCACAAGCGAACACGGACGTGGGCGTTCCGGTAATCACCTCCAGCAAAGGTTACATGCTCCTCTGGGACAATCCCGCGATAACCGCTATTTCATCGAGCGCCGCGGGCGATTCAAATAGCGGCCAGAAAATCATGCGCTGGTCGTCGGAAGCCGGCAAAGCCATTGACTACTATTTCTGCTATGGCGACGGAACCATCGCTACTGCCATGGCGGCTTACCGGCATTTGACCGGCGAGGCGCCTTTGATGCCCGAGTGGGAATTGGGCTTCTGGCAGTGCAAGGAGCGCTACGCCTCCCAGGAGGAATTGCTTGGCGTGGCCACGAAACTGCGCGATCTCAAAGTGCCCGTGGACGGAATCATCCAGGACTGGCAATACTGGCCGCCGGGCACCAACACTTGGGGCTCGCACCTGTTTGACACCACGCGCTACCCGGACCCGGTGGCCATGTTCAAGGAATTGCACGATATGCATTACCACACGCTCATCTCTGTCTGGGCAAAGTTCGACCTCGGCAGCGAGAATAGCAAGGAACTCAACGCCGCCGGCGGAATGTTTCCGGAAATCACGTCGTATGCGTTTCCGCCGGGTCACGGGCAATGGTATGACCCGTTTGCCGCCGTCGGCCGGCAGACTTATTGGAAGCAAATGCGCGACCAGCTTTTCGCCAAAGGCGCCGATGGCTGGTGGCTTGACGCGCCGGAGCCGGAAATCGGCGGCATGGCATTCCGCACTTACAAAACCCCCGATGGACCGGGTTACTCGGTCTATAACGCATATCCGTTGATGCACTCGATGGGCATTTATCAGGGGCAGCGGGCCGCCACCGATCAGAAACGCGTCGTCATCCTTACGCGTTCGGCTTATGCCGGCCAGCAGCGCAACAGCGCCATCACCTGGTCGGGCGATATTCAAGGAACCTGGCAGGTTCTCCGCGCCCAGATTCCTGCCGGACTGAACTTCTCCATGTCCGGCATTCCGTATTGGAATACGGACACCGGCGGCTTCTTCGGCAACCGTTCCGCGGGGAACGGAGACCCTGCCAACCCGCAATACGACGAGCTTTTCTCGCGATGGTTCCAGTTCAGCGCCTTTTGCCCCATGTTCCGCGTGCATGGCTCATACGGCCTGAGGCCGGGCAAGGAATTTTGGCGTTTCCCTGAAAACACCCAGCAGGTTCTACGAACCTATCTGGACTTGCGCTACCGTCTCCTGCCTTATCTTTACTCGACGGCCTGGCAGGTAACCTCGGAGGGCAGCCCGTTCATGCGGCCATTGGTCGTGGATTTTGCGAAAGACCCGCAAGTGATTGGCATCGGTGACCAATATCTCTTTGGCTCGGCGATCATGGTGACTCCAGTCACCACCGCCGGAGCGACGAATTGCCCGGTTTATCTGCCGGCTGCCGGGGCTCCGTGGTTTAATTTCTGGACCGGCGAAACTTCGCCCGCCGGCCAGCACGTCGAAGCGGCGGCGCCGGTTGAAACCCTGCCGCTCTTCGTCAAACCTGGCTCAATTGTTCCGATGGGGCCATTCCTTCAGTATTCCAGCGAGAAACCGGCTGACCCGATTGAACTGCGCGTTTATCGCGGCGCGAATGGCAAGTTCACGCTCTATGAAGACGAGCACGACAACTACAATTACGAAAAGCGAAAATTCGCCACGATTCCGCTGGAATGGAACGAGGCCAAACAAACGCTGACGATTGGCAAACGCACCGGCAGTTTTCCGGGCATGTTGAACGAGCGCACCTTCAACATCGTCTGGGTATCGGATAACCACGGCGCCGGAATTCCCATCACCGAGAAGCCGAATAAGGTCGTTCATTACAATGGGAAGGCAGTGAAAGTTTCCAACCCCTGATCAACGGGATGAAGAGGAAATACAACCTTTTGATTCCCGTGACCGTGGCCGCAGTAGCCGTTAATTGCTACGCGCTGAATCCGATCGTTCAAACCATCTACACCGCCGATCCCGCGCCGGTGGTGCATGATGGTGTCTGCTACCTCTATACCAGCCACGACGAAGACGTATTGGTGAAGAATTTCTTCACCATGAAGGACTGGAGATGTTTTTCGTCCACCGACATGGTCAATTGGACGGATCACGGGGCGGTAGCCACACTATACGATTTCAAATGGGCTGGCTCTGGATGGGGAGGCGGATTCGAAAATGGCGCTTGGGCGGTTCAGTGCATTGAGCGGGATGCAAAGTGGTATCTGTATTGCCCGCTTCAAGGGCGGGGGATCGGCGTGCTGGTGTCCACCAATGGCCCTTTCGGACCTTTCACCGATCCCATCGGGAAACCGCTCATTGGCGGCCAGTATGACAGTATTGATCCGACCGTTTTCATTGATGATGACGGCCAGGCTTATCTTTGTTGGGGCAATCCCAGATGCTGGTATGCGAAGCTGAACAAGGACATGACCTCCTACGACACAAGCATCGGTGACAATGGACTCGTCCTTCAGGACATGACCGTCGAGGCCTTCGGAAAACGCACCAAGGATGACCCGAAACGTCTCACCACCTACGAAGAGGGCCCGTGGCTCTACAAGCGCAATGGACTTTATTACCTCTTTTATGCCGCTGGACCCATTTCAGAACATCTCGGCTACTCCACCGGCCCAAGCCCCAAAGGTCCGTGGAAGTATGGCGGTGTGGTGATGCCTACCCAGGGCAGCAGCTTCACAGACCATCCCGGGGTTGTGGACTACAAGGGAAAAACCTACCTGTTCTATCACAATGGCGCGCTGCCTGGCGGCGGCGGATTCCATCGTTCGGTTTGTGTGGACGAACTCAAGTTTAATCCCGATGGCTCAGTCGTCCAAATGGACATGACGAAGGAAGGTGTGCCTCCCGTTGCCATGCTGGATCCTTATAAGCGTGTCGAGGCAGAAACCATCGCTTGGGAATCGGGTATTGAAACGGCAAAGAATGATGCCGTGGGCGTTTACGTGACCGGCATCAGCAACGGGGATTTCATCAAGGTGTGCAATGTAGATTTTGCCGGCACGGGCGCAGCCAAATTCCTGGCCAGCGTCGCCAGCGTGAGTGATGGCGGAACGATCGAACTTCGGCTGGACAATACAGCCGGGGCGTTGGTCGGGACCCTGAATGTGAAGAGCACCGGTGGATTGGACAAATGGGAGATGCTATCATGCGCCGTCAGCGGTGCGAAAGGTGTCCATGATTTGATCCTGAAATTCACTGGCGGCAGCGAACCAGGGTTAAACTTTGATTGGTGGAAATATGAATCAACCACGACTGACAAATGAAAAGTTCACCGGATAAATCAGGAATTCTGAAAGTCGTTGCCATGGTTGCAGCAGCCACTTTTGGCACAAGTTGTTTTGCGGACAATCCCGTCGTGCAAACCTGTTTCACCGCCGACCCGGCACCGTTTGTTTTCAAAGACACCGTTTACCTGATTACCAGTCATGACGAAGACGACGCCAATGGCTTTCACATGCTGGACTGGAAGTGTTACTCCACCAAGGACATGGTCAATTGGACCGATCATGGTGCGATAGCTTCCCTGGCAACATTTCCGTGGGCGGTGCAGAAAAATGACGCATGGGCGCCTCAAGTCGTCGAGCGAGACGGCAAGTTTTATCTGTATGTCCCGATCAGCGTGACGGGATGGCCAAAAAATGTCATTGCTGTGGCCGTGGCAGACAATCCACTTGGCCCCTTCAAGGACGCCCTCGGCCGTCCCCTCATTGACAAGGCCAACGGGTATATTGATCCCACGGTTTTCGTTGATGACGACGGCCAGGCCTACCTTTACTTCGGAAACCCGAATATCTGGTATGTGAAGCTGAACAAGGACATGATTTCCTACTCGGGCGACATCGTAAAGACGGACGTCAAGCCAAGGAACTATCAGGAAGGTCCCTGGTTCTATAAGCGCAATGGACATTGTAAACGCCGGTTGAAAAGTGCG
>PLZL01000323.1 GCA_003152145.1 Limisphaerales bacterium | reverse complement strand
GAACTGCCGGCGGTTGTTTTGCTGGACTTGGGACTGCCGCCCCAGCCCACCACCCCGGAGGAAGGCTTGGCGGCCTTGTCCGACCTGCTGGCCCTGGATCGGCTGGCCAAAGTTGTCATCATCACCGGCCAGGGCGAAAAGGACGTGGCGCTTCGCGCCATCGGGGCTGGAGCCTATGATTTCCTGTGCAAGCCCGTGGAAATGGAAGAACTGAAGTTTCTCTTGAGACGCTGCTTCCATGTCGCGCAGCTCGAACGGGAATATCGGGAGATGCAGCAATTGTTGCAGGGCGACGCTTTTGAAGGCATGCTCGGCACCAGCCGTCCAATGCAGGTGGTGTTCGATGCAATCCGCAAAGTCGCCACCACCAACGTGCCCGTGCTGATTCTGGGTGAAAGCGGAACCGGCAAAGAAATGGCGGCGCGGGCCATTCATCAGCGAAGCAGCCGGAAAAACGGCTCTTTCGTGGCCATCAACTGTAGTGCGATCCCGGAAACGCTTTTGGAAAGCGAACTGTTTGGACATGAAAAAGGCGCGTTCACCGGCGCTCATGTCCAACGCATGGGACGAATCGAAATGGCGGGCGGGGGAACGCTCTTTCTGGATGAAATCGGGGAAATTCCCCTGCCATTGCAGGTAAAGCTCCTTCGGTTTCTTCAGGAACAGTGCATTCAGCGGGTGGGCGGGAGGCAGGACATCCAAATCGAGACGCGGGTAATTGCGGCAACCAATGCCGATTTGAAGAAAGGCATGTCTGCCGGAACATTTCGTGAGGATTTATATTACCGCCTGGCCGTGGTTCAAATCGTAATGCCGCCGCTTTGTGAACGCGAAAACGACATTCACCTGCTGGCTCAATCCTTCCTCCAACGATTTACACTTCAAGCCAAGAAGGCGGGCCTGACTTTCGACCGGGGTGCGGTTCGCGCTTTAAACACTCACTCCTGGCCGGGAAATGTGCGCGAACTGGAGAATTGCGTCCGGCGTGCCGTCATCATGGCCGAAGGCAAACGCCTGACCGTTCAAGACCTTGAATTAACGCCTGTGGCCAGCGGGAACGTCGGCACGCTCAAGGAGGCGCGGGAAGCCGTGGAACGGGAAATGGTCGAACGTGTGTTGCGAAAAAATTCGGGAAAAATCACCAGCGCCGCAGCGGAACTCGGAATCAGCCGGCCCACCCTTTATGAACTGATGGAAAAGTTGGGCATCGCTAAAGAATAGCCCCTCTTCCCATCAGCCTTTCCCCATCTCCTCTTTTGAAGGCCGGAGGTCTTGGTAACGTCCCGACGGACAATTCCTTGCCTAAAATCGGATGGCGGTGTCAAGGAAGATGAAACGAACGATAGAACCGCTGCTTGAACTGGCTCGCATTGGTGTCCACAAACATGAACGGCGCGGTGTTTGTCAGCACCGAGGCCCAATTGACCAGATTCGGCAAACGCGACCCGTATTGGTTCGGCTGCACCGCGCCCTGGAGTTGGTCCGGCGACGGACTTTGCCGCAAAGGGTTGCCCAGTCAGGCGATTGATTACGCGTTGAAACGCTGGTCGGCTTTGACGCAGTTCGTGGAGGACGGCACTTTGGAAATAGATAACAATTTAATCGAGAATGCCATTCAGCCCAATGCGCCCGGAAAACGCAATTTTCTGTTCATCGGGCATCCTGAGGCTGTCGAACGTAGCGCGGTGATCTACACCCTGCTGGGCAGTTGCCGGCGGCATGGCCTCAACCCATTTGATTGTCTGAAGGATTTGTTCACACGCTTGCCGGGTCGCCAAGATCACCGAGATCAAAGCGTTCACGCCTGCAGCCTGGGCCAAGGGCAAGGCGAAGGAGATCCGCCTTAAGGAACCGACGCAATACGGTAGAGCCGCGCTGGTTGGCCGAGCACAGAGACATCGAAATAAAACTGCGACGTGTTGGTCAATGTCACCGTTTCAAGCGTGACCCAGGCATCCGTCGGGCCGATGGCGTTGATGTAATCCAAACGCAACGAGGCGCCCACGATTCCAGTCAACGTGATTGCCGGGACCATGCCTAACAGGTTCAGAGACGGAACCACACTGGGCGTTCCCGTCTGCCAAGCGCGGTAGAAGCGCTGCGGCGGGAGCGGCTCGGAAACATCGAAATAAAATTGCGAAGCGTTGCTCAAAGTCATCGTAGCGATGGTTTTCCAATCCGACGGGGAGCCAGTGACATCACAGTAATCAAGGCCCAAAGAACTTCCCGGCTGCGCCATCAGGTTGACAGCCGGAACCGGCCTGCGCTCAACCGGCGCAATCACGTTGAGCATGGCCGGCGCGCTGGTAACCGCACCGCGGGCGTTGCTGACGACCAGCGTATATGCGCCGACATTCGACGCCTGGATGCCCGACAGGCACAGCCGGTTCGTGCAGCCAGCGATGGCGTTGCCGTTGAAGAACCACTGATAGGTTGGGGGTGGATCACTCGTGACGCGCGCAGCAAGGCTGACGACACATCCATCTTCAGCCGTTTGAGTTTGCGGTGGAATTAAAATAGTTGGGACGCTGCCTGCGTTCAAAGGATCCAGTGTCGGCGGCTGGTTCACCGCGTTCACCGTGACCGTAAAGCTTTGTGTAACGAGGTATTTGCCCGCTCCATTGTCGTTGACCGTTACGGTGACGGTCGCCGTCCCGTAACTGCCGGACGCCGGAGTGAAGCTCAACGTCCCTGTCGTGTTCGGACTCGTGTAATTGGCCATCGGATTCGGAATCAAACCCGGATTGTCCGACACCGCCGTCACTGTCAGAGTTTGCGCTTCGTTCGCCGCCCCGGAAGTGATTCCGCTCAAATTCACCGTCTGCAATCCCGCGTTCTCGTTGATTGTCATGTCGGTCAGCGTGTTCAGCGTTGGAGGCGCGGTTGGAGTGGAATTCGTGGGAACTGAATATGAGGTTTCGTTCGAAAATTGGCTTTCGACGCCGAGTGCATCAACAGCCGTGGCTGCAAAATAATACGTCGTTCCTTCGACCAAACCGGTGACGGTCACATTTGTCGAACTGCCGACAGAAATCGTATTGTTGTAAACACCACTCGCCAATCCGTAGTAAATCTTGTAGCCAGCAACGTTCGTGGAAATGCTCGGGTTCCAGGCCAGCGTCACGCTGCCGGTGGCAAACGCGGAAGATGCCGTCATCGCAACGCAGAGCCCAATCCCCAAAAGAACAAGAACTGCGCGTCTCAACCAAACCGATGCTGACATCTGATAAGCCATGGTTGGCATAACGCAAGGGGCGTGCCAAGGCGGTCACTAAAAAATGGAACTTCAAAGCGGAGAGCTTGATTGCCGGACCGGCGAAATTTCACCGTTATTGTAAGGGTTTTACCTACGGTTGTCACGAAGGTGAAATTTCCCGATTTTATCACCCGCAGCCGCATGTCCCAAATTCAGTCGCGGTAGGACGGTCTTTGGACAAGTGCTGTCTTGAAAAAGGACAGTCTCGAAACCGCTGTTTTGTAAAGCTAGCCGAACAGGGTTCCACCCAGGCAAATCCGGACTCAAAATGGGCTGCCGGTCCGGTCAAAAAAAAACCGGCTCGCAACAAAGCGAGCCGGGCGGGAAAATTCGCGATGAACAGCCAAAATCAAAACATGGAAAATCTCTGTGGAACGTAGACAATATCATAGGGTTTCAAAAAGAATGGTTCGTCTTGTTTCCCCTGAAGCACGGCTTTCAAATTTAACTTGTAATTTTTCATGATATTCCCCTCGCGCCGGGTCACGACCACGTCTTTGGGATCGGCCGTGTTGTAATCAAACCCACCCGCCTCCATCACAGCTCCAAGGGCCGTAATGGGATGATTGGACAAGATTTTTCCCGGGCGCAGCACCATGCCTGTGACATAAATCGGAATCGAGGAACTCACCACTTCCACCGTGACCAGCTTCGAGGACAGCTGCGCCGCATACAAATCCACCAGTTTCTTTTCCAGCTCGGACGGCGTCAGCCCCACCACGTCTATATCGCCGACCAATGACATGGTAATTCTTCCATCGTGCCGGATTTGCTGGGTTGTATCAAAGGTCGGCGAACTCGGAAATGAAATCTTCAGCACATCACCTTCCTGTAATTTCAGCAACTCAGAATTCGTCCTCGTCAACTCCGAAGCCGCCGCAGCTTGCTCTTTGAGCACGTCCGTAGGTGAAAAAGATTGCGTCTTACAGCCCGTGAGCATTCCTGCCGCAATGAGCGCCAAGGGCAGCATCGCCAACGAAACAAAACGACGCGTCCCCGCCGCAAAGATTTGAAGCACCATTGAATCTGAGTGTTTGTTCATGTTTTATCTCCTGCGTATTGTATTTTGTTGTTTTGCCAAAATGAGCGTCCTCTCATTGTTGACTTAGTTGAGCCTAACCCCAACCCGGCGCGTGGTCAAAGTGAATTTGCAGTGTTATTGGAACCGACCGGGCAGGTCGTAATCCGAGCTGCTCATCAGGCCGGGAATGCCGTCAATGTTACGGTCTCCCCAATTGGCGTTGACGACCGTTGCCTGGGCAGTCGGTTTGTGGGGCGTCGCCGTGAACTGACAAAATCGCCAGTGTGCGCTGCGGATTCCAGACGGCAAAATTCCACGGTTAGCGTGTTCGCCACGTAAAATCATTTTTCCACCGCAAACACGGAATAGGAATGCGGCGGCAAATGCGCGTTGAAAGTCAGGCGCGGCTCGTCACCGCCGCCGCCACGCCCGCCGCGACGACCACGGCCACCGTTGTTGCCCGGCTGGCCGGCGAGAATTTCGCCGGTGACCAGATTGCGCAGCTTCGCGCCACCGCCCGCGATGGAAATCTTCACGTCGGTTTCGGATGGCAAAAAAGATTCCACGATAAACGTGTTGTTGTCATACGCAAACAGCGCGACCTGCGCCGGGCCGTCCACGCGCACGGGAAACCCGTGCATCACATAATTTTTCAACGCGCTCGTGACCTCCACCGGCAGGCGGTAGAGGTCGTTGAAATTGTCGGGGATCGTCCAGATGTAAAGGATGCCCTTGGAGTAGCGATCCATGAACAAAAGCGGATAGCCCCGGCCATCGGCCAGCGCGCGGACGAGCGCCCACGAATCGTTCGTCAGAAAGTCAATTTCCTGGAACAGCACGTCGCTTGCCTGCTCATCGCCGATGGGTGTTCCGTTGCCCGCGCCAAAGCTGCTCAAATACTGGTGCGCGAGAATTTTGCGGTCGGTGTATTGGGCCTCTACGATGTCCTCGATGCCCTTGTCCTGAAGCGCGCGCAGCAGGCCGGAGGTGATGACGACGGATTTTCCAGCGACCAGTTGCGCTTTGATTTTGCCAACAATGTCGGGGTCAAATTTCGCACATTCGGTCAGCAAAACCAAATCCGCGTTCGTCGGAAATTCGGGGTGCAGGTCAATGGGAATTCCGATGTTGCCGAGAAAATTGTGGAGAAAATCCTCGCCGGTGGATTGATACGGCTTGTAGCTCGCAATGCCAATCGGTTTGCCCAGCTTGCCGAGAAATGCGTCCGCCTGTTCCAGCGAATAACCCGTGACGCGCGCCATTGTTGGCTCCGAACCGGCCGGCGCATTGGATGACCACGCCTGCAACATCTGGTTGTAGTCGAAACTCGTGTGCAAATCCGCCCAGTTTGTGCGTGCGCCGGCGGGGATGGAACGCAACATGCCCGACCATTCAAACAGCATCATCTCCGGCGCCTTGGCGAACACTGTGTCCCAAAGTTGTTCCGCGTAACGGTCAATGTAACGGATGCTGAAAGTGTCCACCCAGCCGCCGCCATTGCGCCCCGGCGCGATGTTCTCAAAATAGCGGATGATCTGGTAACTTTCATACTGCTGCAAATTCTGGTCGGTGATTTCCGGATCGCGCGTTTCCGTGCCGGTGTAGATGCCGTCGAATAATTTAGGTTCCTTGTCGAGGTCGTAACCCAGACCTTGAAAATGCTCATACCAGTTTGGAAATTTGATGACGAGCTTGATCTTCGGATTGATCGCCTTCGCCGGCTTGATGATCAGGTTCTCCGCCGCCTCGTCCATCAAATCGAGGCGGAACTGTGTCCAGCTTTTGTCCCCCTTGGCCGCGATGTCGGAATCATACTTCGTGGTGTTGAAAAAGAAATCGTCCTGGATCAATTCGTCGAAATGCCGCGCGGCCAGTTCCGCCGCGCTCTTGATAAACGCGCGGTCGGCTGGGTCGGTGTAGCAAAACGTCTTGAACTGGCCGCCGATGCTGCCGTCGGAGGCCGCCATGCCACCGGCGACCTTCACGCCGTGATCCACGAAAAACTTTTTCACGCGCTCCAGCATTTCATCGCTGGCGACGTTCCGATCACGCTGAACCTCGATATAAACCTTGTCCACCTTCAACTGGCGGCTGATGCGGTTCCATTGATTGCTCAAGGTTTCCGGGTCATCCAGATTGCGGACGACACTGACAGGGATGTAAATGGAGACACCGAAGTTCGTGTATTGTCCCGCCTTGGAAACGGCGGAAGAAATCAGGATGGAGCAAAGCGCGGACAATGCCACGCGAACGATTATTTTTTTCATATATTATTTTTTGCCGAAAACCAGACCTCTGTTGATGTCCCCGTAAATCACGCCGCGCCCGCCGGTGGTAAAATAGACGCGGCCATAAATGCGCGGGTCGCCGATGATGAGCGGGACGTTGGCGCTGGCATATTGATGCTGATCGTCATCTATGCGAACCCAAGTCTGCCCGGCGTCGTCGGAACGGTAGCGGGCGTGAAGGTTGTTGATGTTGCCGAGCAGGAAGACGGCGGGGAAGGTTTTTTCGGGCGCGGCCATTCCGAAACCCAGCGCGTCCGCGCCGCTGACGCTGGCGATTTTTGTGAAGGAAACGCCGCCGTCGGTCGAATGAAAAAGACCTTCAGCGCGGGAACCAAACCACAAATCGCCTTCAATGCCCGTTGTCGCGGCAAGCACGCCGGCGCCACCACCGCGACCGCCGCCTTGGACGGTGGGAAGCTCCGCTGCCGTGACTTCAAAAGTCGTGGCTGCGTTGGTGCTGGCCAGCAGTTTGCCGGTCTCGCCGTCAAACGAATAAAAACGCGAAGGATTGACCGGGTCGGCGGTTATTCTGGCACCGGAAGCAAGCCCCTGGCAATTTATCCAAGTGGTTCCCTGACTATAGGTGACATAGGTGGGACCGCGTTGCGGCGACCAGATGATGGCGTTGCCGTCGGCTGATATGGCGAGTTTGCCTTGCCCGCCGTTTCCGCCCGGGCAGTCGCGCGCCAGTGTCTTCCAAGTCTTGCCGCCGTTCTCGGAGATTGCGGCATGCGCGGCCAAGCCCCTGCCGCCATTGCCGATGCGCACAATGACTTCAGGTTTGGCTCCCGCATATACAATGTCCCGCGTGCTAGCGAACCGCGGACCGGCGAAAGTGCCGTCCGGCGGCGAAACATCCACGTCGTCATGGCGGAAGCCGTCAATGTCACCCACGCCGCTGATCAAATGTGCGCCAGTGGGCGGACTGACCAGCGCGAGCGGCACGGTTTCTTCCAAACCATTGTCCAGGAAAATCCAGGTGACCCGCCCGCCGGAATCGGCCGCGGTGGCGTTGGTGGAAGCCCAGATGCCGTAGCCTGTGCCGAAGAGTATTTGGTCGGGATTCTTTGGATTGACCGCCACGCTGCCCGTCCAGTGCGGCGTGTGTCCGGTGGCGGTATAGGGAGCCATGGAATAATCCAAATGGCCATTGGCCACCATGATTCCCTTCCACGTTGCGCCGCCGTCAGTGCTACGGAAGATTTCGTCTTTCAGTTGCCACCGGTCTATCGTCGTGGCCACGATGGTCGAGGGATGCTGCGCGTCAACCGAAACCGCGCCGTAACCCCAGCCGAGCCGTTGGCCTTCGGCGGGTTTCTCCGGCGAGATGTTCGCCCACGAGCCGTCCTTGGGATTGTATTTCCAAAGCGCGCCGTCGGTGACGCTGCCTGGACCCGGCACCGAGCCGTAACTGATGTAAAAGAGACCGTCCACGGAACGGATGAGATGGCTGGGCCGCAGACCGATGGGCTGGCCGGCCACGGGCTGCCAATTGACGCCCGCATCGTCGCTGCGAAAAAGATTTGTGCCGAAAGTGGAAACCGCTGCGTAAATCACCGGCGTCGGAGCGCCGCGATGTCCGCTCGCCGCGTCGAATACAACGCTGACGATGCCGATGGGCTGGTTTCCGCCAAAGCCGCCGCCGCGCCGACCGCGGGCAGGAGCATTTGTTGAAACGGAGTTTGTGGAGGCTGCATTGATGACCGGACGAGGCTGAACCGTGCTGGTATTCGGGAATGATGCCACTGCGTTCCAAGTTACTCCATGATCGCTGCTCTTCCACAACCCGGCGCTGCGCGATCCAAAGAAAAGGATCGTGCCATCGTTTGGGTCCACCGCCAGACGTTCACCGTTGGAACGGCCGTCTTCATTGCCGCCCATGCGAAAAGGCACCTCGGTCACTTCAAATGTTTTTCCCTGGTCGTCCGAGCGGAGGATGGCGGCGGGGTTGCGGCTGTATGTGCCAGCGGCCAGATAGAGGCGGTTGGGATCGGAAGGATCCAGACCGATGCTTTCGATGCCGGTGTAATTGTTCTGGGCGGGGCTTAACCAGTCGGTCAAAGGAATCCATTGCCGGCTGGCGTCGTCCCAGCGGTAAGCGCCGCCAACATCGGTGCGCGCATACATCAGGTTCTTCGCCGTTGGATGAAAAACAATGCCGTCCACAAATCCGCCGCCGCCCATCGCCACGGCGCGCCAGACGTAGGGCTGTGCTGGCGGCGGCGCGCCAACCGGAGATTGTGCCGCCGCCGCGCGCGGCCACTGCGAAACCACCACTGCAAGGACGCAGAAAAGTTTTTGAGGATTGTTCATAGGTTGCAGGGCGCCATTTTTTCAGCCGTCAATCTTCTGCAAAGTCGGTTTCCGCGAGATGATAGTTACCTAGCAAATGAATGTCGCGCGAGGAACTGCCGACCAGAATCTTGAACACGCCTTTTTCCGCGACCCAGCCATTTTTCGCCGGGTCGTAAAACGCGAACGCACTGCGATCCAGCCGGACGGAAACTTTCTGCTTCTCGCCGGGCTTGAGCGACACTTTCGCAAAACCTTTCAGTTCCTTGACGGGCCGCGTCACGCTGGGGTTTAATTCCTGCACATAAATCTGCGCCGCTTCCGCGCCTTCGCGTTTGCCGGTGTTGGCGATTTCAAATTCAACCGTGACCGACGGATTCTTCGTGTCCTTGTCCGGCACGAGCTTCAGCCCGGAATACTTGAA
>PLZL01000237.1 GCA_003152145.1 Limisphaerales bacterium | reverse complement strand
CTATGACGCATGAAGAAACTGATTTCGGGATCGGCGTGAACGATGCCTTTTAAATCTTCGATTGTCATAACACGGTTAAAATACTCCTGCCGGCAAAATTATCACCTGCAAACATGCCCGCGCGGAGCGCGGGCGTCCCAACCGATGGCTTGAAGATGAACTATGCCCGGATGAAAACGACTGAACTGCAAATGCTCTGGAAGCTGGTGAAGGCCGGCGAGGACAGGCCGCTGACGGCGGCAGACCTGGCTTTGCTGCTGCGCATCCGGTTCGCGCTTCAGGAATACGAGGCGAAAAGGGGGCATGAACGTCGGCGAGGTGAAGTATGAATGACGATATGACACAAGCAGCGTTGGCGACTTGGGCGGCAAAGGATATTCCGGCGCGCCTCTTGGCGGAGCAGGTGGCAAAACTCCTGAATTGCTCAACGGAAGATGTCGCCATTCTGGTCAGCGCGGGCAAACTGCGGGCGCTCGGCAAGCCCAGGCCCAACGCGGTGAAATTCTTTAGCGCCATCGAATTGATCACCCTGCTGGCCGACGCTGATTGGCTGGACGAAGCGACAAAGACCATCGTCCAATTTTGGCGGCGAAAGAATGCACGGCGGAACGGTTTGAGAGCTGGAAGCCTGACGGATGGCTTGAAAGTGTGTTGAACTTGTTTTTAGTTGTCGTTTGGTTGTGTAATTGAGATAGTCATTCCACCGTGATTCAAGTTACGGCATTAGGTGCAATATGAGTCGCAAGCAATTCATTGAGTCGCATGGGGCGACCTGCAAAAACTGGAATTGGAGTTGGTCGTTTATTAACAAGGCCAAGCGACTGATAATCTTCGGAGCTTGGGTTCAGCCTGCGGATAGTAGAGGGGTAAAGATTTTCTCCGAGGATTGGCAAGTGAACGCACGAGGCCATAAAAGTAAGGGCTACAGCCAGTCGCGAGAACACATTCGGCTGATTGAGGAAGGAGGATACCAGTTGATGACCTTCTTAATGGAGCCTGCCGATCCCAGTTGGAAAGATGGCGAGATCCCAAAGATTAAATCGTTTACTCGGGAGCTTGCGAAAAAAACGTTTACGAAAGTTGGCACAACTTGGTATGCCGCCGACACCGGAGCCCCAATTCCGCTTGCAGAGGAACTTGTTTCACCCGAGAAGTTTCCCGAGGGCGCACGACACATCGTCACGATTAACGCATACGAGCGGAATCCTAAAGCTCGGGCGGCGTGCATCGCACATCACGGTCATGTTTGCGCAGTTTGCGAATTCGACTTTGCCAGCGTTTATGGCTCTATCGGTGAAGGTTTCATTCATGTCCACCACATTATTGGAATTGGAAAAATTGGCAAAGAGTATAAGGTTGACCCAATTGCGGACTTGATACCTGTTTGCCCGAATTGCCATGCAATGATTCACCGCACCGACCCAGCCTTAACTGTCGTGCAGCTTCGTAAAAACCTTCAGAAACAGAAATAATTATTCCTCAAATATGCCTGAGATAAAGACTGGGGAAACCTTCAACGAAACCTTCAACGATTTCTTCAATAACCGTGTATGCGGCGGGGTCGTGGAGTGTTAAGTCCGGTAGGTGGCGTGTAGTGGCAAAAACCACTTGAACCCCTGTAAAGTCAGTGTTAAAATACCCCAGTAAATCAGGATATTGAGGCTGGTAGTCGGTGGAGACTGCGTTCGATTCCGACCCTCGCCTCCAACGACCTACGTAGATTTCTTAACTTTTAGGCGTTGGTTGAAAACCGACCCTCGCCTTTAAGTCTTAACAGATTCTACATCAAAGGCTTGGAAAAAGGCGAAGGCCGCACCTGTCGGGTATTATAGAAATAGCGTTAGGTCGGTCACGCTAATCTGACACCCAGGGCGAAGCGCGGGAGGAAGGTTTGGAGGTTGAGGCGGACATGGCATTTGGCAGCGGCTTTGCGCCGGCGGTGTTTGGCCCAGTCCAGGCAGTTGGCCACCAGTTGGATGGTGGTCGAGTCCACGACGTGAATGAGGCGCTTGAAGCGGAAGGCCAGCTTCGGGCGACGCCGCGCGCCAAAGCCGGGATGAAGTTGTTGGAGATGGTCGAGCATCGTCCAGAACAACGCCTCGGCCATTTTCGGGTTACGTTCCCGGTTGGCGTGCGAGAGGGCGTTTTTGCTGGGCGGGGTCGCGCCGCGGATCGCCGACAACGGACCCGAGTGCAACCGCAGGGCGTCGCAGACGTCGTTAAGGCCGAGGCTGTGGGTGAGTTGGGCGTAGATCAGGCTGACGACATGGCTCCACGGACGAAACGTGCGACTCCTTTCCTCCACCGAATGTTCGCGGGCCAGTTGCGGCACCAGATGATTGGGAATCAGATTGCAAAGTTGTCGCAGAAGCGAGAACTTTGCCGGCGTTGGCTTGCGTTGAGTTTGGTTTTTCATGCCCTGCCTTGTGGCAGGGTTCAAACCCGTAAGCCAACTCTTTCTTACCCCTCAACCATCAAACCTGTGGGACAACTGTGTAATTTTTTGTTGACACATAATTATAATATAAGCCTCACTTCATTGGAGGCGGTGGTGGCACCGAAATCCAATCGTAAGCACGCACATAATCAATTTGCATATCACCTGGAAAAACCGTGGTGCCATCGGGATTGCCGCCGAAATTGCCGCCGACCGCCAGATTCATGATGATGTAGAATGGCTGGTCGAATGGTGCCGGATAAGGATTGCGGATGTGCGTATTGGTCGGATTGCTCGAACTCCACCAATTAGTTTGGGTTTCGTAAAGTTGATTGTCCACATACCAGGAGATTGCATTCGTCGTCCACTCCAGCGCGTAAAGGTGAAAATTTGCGGCTGAATCGCCGGTTGGAAAATGAAAGGACGGGCCATGAGATTGGGCATGGTTCGGCGGTGTTCCGCCAAAGTGGATTGTGCCTAAAATCTCCGTTGGATCGCTGCCCTTGTTTTCCATCACGTCAATTTCGCCGGAAGCCGACCAATGGCCATAGACGGAATCTTGCGGCATCATCCAAATCGCAGGCCAATAACCCTGTCCCCGGGACAGCCGGGCATAAAATTCAAAACGCCCGTATTTTTGGCTGAACAAACCACGAGTTTTCAGTTTGGCCGATGTGTAGTTAAATTCCTGATACGATTCCTTTTGAGCTACGATGTGAAGCAGGCCGTTGGCGACATATACATTTTGCGTCCGGCTCGTATAGTATTCCAATTCGTTGTTGCCCCAGCCGTTGTTGCCGTTGCCGATGTCGAAGGTCCAGTTGGTTTTATTTAGCGTGTTGCCGGCAAATTCATCGCTCCACGCCAATTGCCAGTCACCCTGCGCGACTTCGAGGCCGGACGCCAGAAGTCCCAACACAATGCAGGCGCCAGATACCGTCCTCGAAGGCAAAAAGCCGCCCAATGGCGACAACCTCCAGAGCTTCATTTTGAGCTTCAGCCTCGCGCGGCGCGTGCAGGCCTTTTGTTCAACAAAAGTTGTTGATTCATTCATTCCACGTCAAATGCCTCATCAATTCGGAACCATGGTGTTCGTATTCAAATGGAAAGTGAACGCGGTGGCAAAGTCCCGACTATCCTGCCAAAAATAACAGAACCGGGTGGTGGTGCTCCAACTCGTTAAAAAGCGCATCTGAATAATTTGTATCCATTGAGCCGAACCGTCTATGAACACTTCTTTTGCCAACCCGCCCCTGATTCAAGGACGCCGGCATTGAATTGAATTCAAAGCCAGCGACCTTTTTTCAGAGATGGTTCTTTTCGCCTGGTCAGTTATGGGTGCTGCTCAAGATGTAGAATTGCTGCACCCCGTTGGGAGACACCGCGTTGGTGCCGATGAATGTGAAGGTGCTCGACCCCGCCACGTTGGTCGCCACCACCTGCCACTGGGGCAACGGCGTTGCCACGTTGGTGCTGGTCAGCAGGTAATAGGTCGCCCCGACATCCCCTTGGATCCCATTAATGACCACGTTTTTGCCGCCCGCGCCGTTGCTCACCAGCCTGAAACTGGTGATGCCAGGCGAATTCGTCGGCGCAATCACCGCCGGCGGAGCAGTAGCGGGCACGAGCATAAAATACTCCATATTAATGCCTGAACCTGCCGTTGCCTTGAATGTTGTTGCCTGCCCAGTCAGGGTGACGAAAACATTATTGTTATTGGCGTCCTGTAGAGGAATCCATTGCCAGCCCTGCCAGCCTAATCCAATTGCACTCGTGAAGGTGCCCAAAGGCGTTACTGTCTGATTCGTGGTGCCTACACCAGCAGTGACCTGGCCAAGAGCGAGGCTGTAAGCGCCACCGCCGGAAGCCAGACGCCCGAGGATATTGTAGGTGCCAGCCGGATAGTGGCGCGTGTAATTGAACCAATTGCCGGCGGCGATATAACCAACGTTATACAACCCGATGTTTTTGTCGTTGAAGGTCGTTTGCGCGGCCGCGAATTTGGGGCGCAAATAGTCCGCTGACGTCTGATTGCCCACATTGTCTCCGGTCCGGTATAAGAATTGACCAGCGCCCTGGCCATTGGCGGTGACGTTAATATCAACTCCCTGCAGGGCAATGGCCCCAGCACCGAAGGGATCAATGGCCCCAGCACCGAAGGTATCACCTGGAGCCAAGAAGCCCGTGGGCTTACCAAAGTAACTGTTCAGTTCCACCTCTCCCAAAGGCCCAGTGACTGTCGTTGAATTTACATCGGCCGTTGGCACGGGATTATCAATGAACTGGGCACTGAACCAGCCGGGTGTCCCGTTATTCGTTTGGCCTGGTGGTCCCGTGCCGGTTGTCACGTAGTTGTTGTTCGTGCTGAAGTCATAGTCAACCGCTTCCCATTGATAATAATTGGGATTAAAGGTGTCAAAATTGTAGGTGAATTGGGAGGATATTGCGGCGCTGTTGGTAATGCTGATCACGGCAGTATAGATCGTATTAGTCTGGAGGGGATAACTGACTTTCCAGGTGTTTCCCGCCGCCGGGGTGATGGTGAGTCCTGCTGAAACATCAACCCCGTTCAAAACCAGATCAATGCCACTGATGAGGATGTTGGCGCCATTATTTGGGGTAACGGTGAAGTTGTAGACATTGGTCGCCGAGAACGGCTGGCTACTTGGATAAATGTATGACAAACCAGGAGTCAGAACTGGAGTCGCAGGCACCAGCATCATAAAGGCCGTGTTGGGATTAGGACCAGGCCCCAACTGGAGTTGAAGCGTCTTTGCGCCGCTAAGGGTTACGGATACAATGTTTCCATACTGATCCGTCAAGGGCACATACTCAAATCCATTCCAGTCATTCTCGGCAAAGGTGCCAGTGCCGAATTGACCAAGCTGGGTCAACGTTTGACTTGCCGCTGGAGTAGCGGGGTTGGGAACCGAGGAGAGGCTGGCCTGTTGTCCGCCTGTTCCGCCTTCGGCCAGATAGAGCCAAACATCATACGTGCCGTTGGTGGCGGAATCGGTGGGATAGCCACTGGCGCCGAATGTCCGCGTATAATTCCACCAATCACCGGAGGTGGCGTAGCCAATTGCCAGCATCGGAAAATCATTGACCCCGATTGTGGTTCCCGTAGTTGCAAGGGCGTTTTTTTGCTGGCTGAACGTGTCCGCGTTGGCCGGGGTTACGTAAGGAGCATTCCCGGGAGGCGTGGTCCCGAGCGAGGCATCCCTGTAAAATATAATGCCAGCACCAAACTGGGCACCGCCTTCGCCGCCGCTCTTATGGAAGTCAGTGCCCTCAACAGCAGCAGTCGGTTGAAGATAGTCAAGCCACACACCGCCGTTGGCCGGCGTCTCCAACCACGAGCCACCGCCGAAGTTGTATTCGGAGGTATCAATGACCAGGGCGGGCGCGAAGGTGTCAAAGGCCATGGCCGACAGAAGAGCAGTGCCCGAAGAAGGCACCGCCGTGATATGAACGCTGTATTTCAAATTCGACGACAGCGGAATCGTGAGGGTTGCCGGTGACGAGCCGAGGCCGGCGACGACTGCGCCGGAGGCGTATGTGCCGTTCGTCGGATAAACATTGGTGACGGTGGTCGTCACGGTTGAACCGAGCGCTGATGTTGCAACCACGTTTGTGAACGCGTTAATGGTGCCGATGGAGACTCCGTTTATAGAGGCGGACGCGGCCGTGAAGGTGGCACTGGTGTTGGTGCAAAGCGTCAGGCCATTCAATGAGGCGGATGAGGATATGCTTGCAGGCACGGCGGTAACGATACCCTCTATTAGTTGGAAACCATTTAAGTCATTTTCGGCAGCACCGGTGCCAAAGTTTATGGTAATATTCCCGTTGACGTCAGCCGAGGTGGCAAACTGAAGAAAGTCAACTCCACTGATGAGAGCGGTGGTATGATTATCGTAAGTGCAAGAATTGGTAGGTCCATTATTGATCCAGAACGAACTTACCCTGCCAGCCGCATTGCCTGCGCTATAAACGAAGAGGGTGTAATTTGCGTTAGGTGTAAGATTACTGATCGTCACGGATGAGTTGGGGGTAGCAGATGCTCCGGTGTCTATAAAAGAGGACATCAAGACTGCATAGGGGCTATTTGGGTAGCCTATCCCATTGTCCATGTTAGCGACCGAGGTCCATGCAAACGGGCTGATAAGGCCATAACCCTGGCAATTGACATCAAATGCACCACCGGCGGCAGCTAGATTTATACCCAGTGTAACCGGCGAAGCGCTGCCATCTGCATTAACCAAAGGGCCGCTGGTGTTGTAGGCAACGGCGCCGAGGGTGTTCACGCCATTCCAAATGTCTCCGGGTGAACCAATCACCGCAGCGCCAGACGCCGCCGAAGGCACAGGGTTCTCACCATTTAAGAAGTTGAAGTTGACGCCAGCACTGGCAAAATTAACATTGAGCAACATTGGAACACTCACGACGGGCGACGAAGCAGGACTGTTGCCGCCGGCGCCAACCGACACCACCTCGTAGTAATCGCCCGTGACACCGCTCGCGTCAAGATGGCTTGTGCCGGACACTCCTGTGGCAATCTGTGTATATGTGCCGGCCAAGCTGGTGGCACGCAGGACATTGAAAGTTGCCGATAGAACGGGAGTCCAAGCCACATTCACGCCGCCGCCGCCGGCGACTACGTCAGCGTAGACATGGGCTGGTGGGGCAGGCACAGCTACCGGCGTGGCGGCCACGGGCTGGGAATACGCACTCGTCGTGCCACCGCCGGATGCATCCACGGCCGTAACTTCATAGTAGTAAGTAGTTCCGTTGACCGCCGTTGAATCCACGAAGGAGGGCGAGGTCAAACCTGTTCCACCACTCGGCGAGGTGTTGAACGGGCCAGCGGGGCTGGTGGAACGGTAAACGGTATAGGAGGCCGCGCCAGTCAAGTTCGGAAAAGTCAGGCTCACTTGATTGTTGCCGGACGCGGCGGTTACTATGGGCGCGAGGGAGGACCATCGGATATCCTCCACCGAATTCGCCGATGCCGCGCCGCTGTAAAAGCGCAAATCGTTGATCCAACCTGTAAAGAGGCGGTTTCTGGCTGTCCGATTGCCGACCATCAACACGCTGCCGCTGGCATTGTTCAGAGTCATGGTTGCAGAAGTAATTTGTCCAGCGGTCAAGGCCTGTTGAGCCACCTGCGTAATATTACCTTTATCTGTTCCCTGATAGATCGTCGCCGTCGCGCCATCGTAGGTAACGGCGATGAAATACCATTGACCCGGGGTGAATGCCCCGGGCTGGGCCGACCCGGCAAGTGAAAGACCATTGCCGAAAGCACAGTTTATTGTGGTCGTGTTATTATAAAAGACTCCAAGGCTGTTGGCCGACCCCTTGTCCGCAACGCCGTTGGCACCGAGAGTAAATATCCGAGAGGTGATGGTGGAGGAGCCGGCGGTGACGTTCCCCGAACAATTGGGCTTGAACCAAACGGTGGCCGTGTAGGCGGACAGCGTGCCGAAATTCAGGGCGGTGCTGGCGGTGTTGTCAGCAACCGGGCCGAGGTTTAAGCTAAGGTTGGTCGAGAAGTCCAGGGCGACATTAAGACCCGAAACGCCGCTGCCGGGTATGCCCTGGAAATTAGCCGCCACGCCGTTGGTGCCGAGCGTATTCAGAACAACATTTGCGCCGCCCGTGCTGGTGTCGCTTTGGGCGGTGGTGCCCCCACCCGTGTCGTTGAATGGCATTCTCAACAGGAGGGTTTGGGCCTCCGAAACGCAGACGGACGTGGCAAGCGCGAGGGCGGCCAATAGAACAATTTTGGAGGTTTTCATATGTTTGGGATGCGGGGTCGGCATTATTTGATTGCGGTTGATTCTGAAATGTTTAACTGGATTTGAAACAAGCTATCATGAGTTCGGTATATTGCATAATCGGCAAAACTGCCGATGTCGCATTAAGGTTCAATTATTGTTAGGCCATTGAAGAGCATGGACTTGCGAAGCTGTATACGGGGTCAGCGAGATGTCGTTCAGTTCTTGAAAAAACCAGAACTTGTTGGCAGCAGTCCAAGTCGTAAACTGGGACATAGTCTCAATTCCACACCATTGGGCTGAACCATCCGCAAACACTTCATTTCCGCCATCGGGAAACGGGGCATTCCCTTTTTTATGAGGCGGCCATAACTTTTGGGATGCGAGGATGGGTGGCACAGTGATAAGAGTCTCCTGACCGCCCCATGTGCCGTTGATTTTGGCAACCAGATCCGCCGCCAGGCACCAATACGACTTGGACTGGCCGAGCTTGACCGGACTGTGGGTTCCCTTGAGAGCCGCGATAGAGTCGACAATGGCGTTGGGCGACCATGCGGTGAACCCCCCAAAATATTGGTAGCCAATGATCCATTGTGGATAATCAACGATATCAGAGTAAGGCAATCCTGGAATTTCGGGACACGACCAAACACAGGGAGCATTAGTAGTAGCAAAGGGGATACCCACGCGCCTGACCGAAGGGGAGTAAGTCGTGCTGATGCAGTATTGCACGAACGGCGGGGTGTTTAAATTATCACTATGCAAATCTTTGGCAGGTATTACATAATCATCGTAATCGCCGGCATAAAGCGTCATGCCGAGGCCAAGTTGGTGCAAATTGCTCAGGCACATGGCACGTTTCGCGCGTTCCTTGGCTCCCGCGAGCGCCGGCAACAGCAACGCTGCGAGAATGGCAATGATGGCGATCACCACCAGCAATTCAATCAAAGTGAAAGCACTATACAACGGTCGCGTTGGTAAAGGCCCAGCGTTTTTTTTCATGCTTATTGTTGTTAATGTATCCTGTTCCGGCATGTTTCATAGTCGGCAAAACTGCCGATGGACGTGCCTGCCGGGCTTGGCGCGAGAAGACGGCGACTTCAAACCCTCAGGTAACGGGCGACGGCCTGCGCGCGGGACCGCACATGAAGTTTGTGATATATATGCTCGATATGTGAATGCACCGTGCCGTAAGCAATACCCAAGGCGTCGGCGGTTTCCTTGTAGCTGAAACCTTTGACGAGATGATTCAGCACGTCCACTTCGCGCGGCGAAAGATTTTCGGCCGCAGGTCTGACAGCAGAAGTGACACGTTTAAACGATTGCACAACTTTGCGCGCGATGCTGCTGGTCATCGGTGCGCCGCCGCCGTAAGCGTCTTTTACCGCCGCCAACAATTGCGCAGCGCGCACCGGCTTGAGCAGATAACCCGCTGCGCCCGCCGCGAGCGAATTGAAGATGGACTCCGGGTCTTCGTGAACCGTGAGTATGATAATTTGAGGAAGTTCCATCAGGTTGGCAAGTTGGCGCACACATTCGACGCCATTCATGCCCGGCAGGCTGATGTCCATGAGCACGACTTGCGGTTTAAGCTTGGGGATTTCAAGCAACGCCGTTTCGCCGTCGGAAAAGGCACCGACGCACTTGCAATTCGGAGCATCCTCCAGGATTTTGAGCATACTCGCGCGCACTGCGGCATGATCTTCAACAATGGCTATTGTTATGGACATATTTTTGCGCTTCATGAGTGACGTTCAGGATGCCGCAAAGCCACGGGTTTGGCTATGGCTAATTGTTCCAACAGACCCGTTCTTTTCATCACGAGATGGCTATTTATGTTTCGGCTCAAAATCAAGATAGGCCAGATTCATATTGCCATCGGTGACGATGTGAAGGGTCAATACGCTCACACCTTTGGGCAATTCCACTTCGGCGATATTCGTCATGACATTCCAGTGGTGCCATTGTCGCCAGGCGATGGGATCCTTGTCAGTGCTGGTTGAAATAATGTTGATCGTAGAAACCAAAGGCTTGCCGTTTAGATCCAGGGAAATCGTCCCGCCCCGGTTCGAGGTGTATAGGAGATCAATGGTATAAACCCCGGCGTGTTCAACCGCCACGGTCATATTGAACCATTCGCCGGGCGCCGTCCAGCCGACGTAGAGTTGTCCCTCGGGCGGTTGCACCAGGTCGTATGGATTATTGTCAGTCGGAGGCTCGCTGTGGAATTTCGTGTAGGACGTGCTAATGCCCTCTTTCATCCGAAACTCGTTGAGATACGTCCCGTTCGCCGGATTCAGTTCGCCGCTGCCGTGGTTCTTTGTGTCCTGATTGTGATAGGCGACGCCTTCGCCGCCGAAATCATAGTAGGCGCATTGCACGCGTCCGGGAATTTTCTGCGGCCCTCCATGATACACGCTGTCTTGGAATGGCTTGCCGCGATATGCTTTCAATTCAGCGGACGCGCATCCGCCAAAATAAAAGCCGGCGGTGAGTATCAAGCTTGCTTGCAGGAAAAAACGGAGTTTGGTTTTCATGTCAGGATTGGCGAGTTATCTGCGCCATTATTCACCGCAGAGCATATGTTGAAGGTATTCGGTTATTTTGAATAGTCGGCAAAACTGCTGATAAGCCGCAACAGAAATTCCGGCAATCGAGTGTTCTGCGGTTGGCCATCCTGGATTTCGACGGCGACGGGTCTGGCTATGACTGGTTTCTGCCACAGCGCCATCGCTATCATCATTTCATACCAGTGGATTTTTCAACGGGAGGGTAAATGTCGTTGTCGTGCCCTTTCCGTCTTCGCTGCGCTGCTCGCATCGGCCGCCAATCTCCTCCAGTCGCCGATTTAAATTGCCCAGGCCGTCCGCATTTGGCGGAACCTGGTCGCCGATTTGGAATCCCCGGCCATTGTCCTCAATTGTCAACGTTATCGTCGCCGCCGCGAGCCGCAAGCGCACCCAGACTTCGGTCGCGTTGGCGTGTTTGACCACATTGTGCAACGTTTCCTTGACTGCCAGATATAAGTGATGCCCCACTTCAGGGGGCAGCGGCATGGTGGGCACTTCCTCAGGCACATCCAGCCGGCAACGAATGCTTGCCGACCGGAGATAATCCGGCACGTAGGTGCAAAGATAGGCAATGAAAAATTCCAGCGTATTGTTCTTCGGATTCACCGTCCACACGATCTCGTCCAAAGACCGGATAACCGTTCGCGCACTGCGAAAAATCTGATCAATGTGCTCTTTGGCCTGGATCGGTTTGTCAAAATCCTTTTGCGCTAATTCGCTCAACAAGGCAATGTGGGTAAGACTTGCCCCAATGTCATCATGCAAGTCCTGCGCGATGCGCGCGCGTTCCTGCTCGATTTCGCGCCGCTGCTCAGCCCGCTGGCGTTCCTGAATTTGGATTTCCAGTTGCCGCGAGCGTTCCGCGACCTGCCGGTGCAACAGCGCCACCCAGCCGAAGGCTGCCAGGGCCGCGAAGCCGAGCGCGCCAGCCATCCAAAAGACTTTTCTCAAGGTCCACCACGGCGGCGATTCCAGCAGGACGACATCGTCCGCCGAACGGAGTTCGATGCTAAATCCCTTTGCGCGCCAGGCTTCGCCTGCCATCCACTCGCCAGGATCAATCTGGCAAACACCCGTGACGGCGACACGGCTGCCGTTTGCCAGCCCGACAAAGGCGTCTGAACGTTCGGCCTGCTTGAGGTAGGCGTGAAAAATAAAATCGCTGTTTTGCAGAATTAAATATCTTTCCGGCCCATGCAACGCGCGATCCAGCAACCTGGCGGTGATCTGGATCAGCCGGCAATCATGATTTCCTTTCAGCGCGTCGTTCACTGTCACCTGCGAGGGCTGAACCGGCTGGCCGGAGGAGTTTTTACGATAGATGGCGTCTTGTAAGATAGGTGTATATGTCCCTTGGCTCACGAAACCGAGCACTTCCACGCGGTCACCCAGTTGCAACGCATCGTGCTGTTTCGTCTGCACTTCCACGCCATTCTCGCCCTCCTGCAGAAACAATCTCACACCCGGTTCAAAGTAGATGACCGTGCCCGCCACTTTCACCGGGTGGCCAAAAGCCTCTTGCGGGGCAAATCGCAACAGGCTGCCGATGGGACGCACGGCTATGGCGAACGGATTCTCCGGCGCCGGAAGCTCAATGGCAAAGTCCTCCGGTCGCGGCACCATGAGCTGGATGGCAAAAAGCTGGCGTTCGTGGTTGAACTGCGTTGTGCAGACGCCCCGCACGCGCACGGTGCTGTCCAGCAGTTCCTCGGCCTGCGTCACCGGCAACTCCCATGCATAAACCGAAAGCCGCCCGCCACCCGTGGCAATTTCAATCAAGTGATACGGCGAGTTTTCAGGCGATTCAACTGACCGCACCACGCCGGTGATCTCGACGAACTGGCTATCTTCCTGACCGCTGGCAAGTTGTTCGTAAGTCACGGGTGTTGGCACCGGCAATGCCTTTTGGCCCATCACCCGCACCTTTTCCGGCACGATGATGGGCGCATATTCTCCGGGACCGCTCACGCCTTCGACATCCACCACCTGCCCGGGAACAAGCGGCGGCGTATTCGTGGACGCTTGAAGATAGATGCCAGCGGTGTCATCCTGTATGTATCGTTTATAAAGACTTTCGTCAAAAAAAGTCACAACGCCACGCAGGTGAACGCGCATCGGTTGTTGTGCCTGCTCCACGGTAAGTCCGCGCACCGCCGCTGCCGTGCGTAATTCTTCACTGCTCGCTGGTGTTTCCAATGTCAGCCAAAACAAAATGAAAGCCAGCAGGCACTGGCTCTGCCGCAAGATTTCGCGCAAATTAAATTTCATCGTTTAGCCCGCATTTATTGAAAACGGAAAATGCAATATTCCATCATGGCGCAGGTGGCACGTTACTTTTCCACCTACCGACAACAATTGTCAATCATCATCGGACCAGGGCTTGGGCGCATCTCAATTTTTGAGGGGGTGGTGGACGCGTCACATTAACACCCCGCTTTAGCGGGGTGTGGACCAATCAGCGTGAAATCAAACCGTTTCAATGGTTTACCGCGCAAACAACCATCGGAAGGCAACCGTCCGGTTTGTTCACGGTTTAATTTTCAAAAAAGCCGATCCAACGGATTGCAATCTTTGGCTTGATGCCAATAAGTGGCCGCTTTGCGCGGCCGTTTGAGCTGCAACGAATCTTTGCCCGCCCAACGCAACACAAATCCGAGCGGCGTGATTATGAAAATAAAAAATAACGCCAGCACGCCACGGCCAACAAACTGGCTGGAATAAAATCCAAGTTGTAACGAGAGCCGATACCAGCCGCGAAACCAGCGCGGTCGCAACACCGCGCAAATCGCCACGAGGCCAAGCGACACGAGCAAGGCCTGCCAACAATTCACCGGCAGATACCGCCGCCAACGCAGCAGCGAGCTTAAAATCGCCAGTCCCAGCGCGTTCAGCAGCGCGGACTTGCGCCATTCTTTTGGGTCCTCTTTGAAGTTAAGCTTCATGTCAATCAGCCTGCGGCAAAATGTGGCGCGGGATTTGTTGCCGCGGTTGCAGGACACGCTCAATCATAAAACTGCCCATGACAAGGTAATCCATTTCCGTGTTCATGAAACAACGATACGCATCGTCCGGCGTGCAGACAATCGGTTCGCCGCGCACGTTGAACGACGTGTTGACCAGCACACCGCAGCCGGTCGCCTGCTCGAAGCGCAGCAGCAAATCGTAAAGGAGTGGATTGTCTTCGCGTTCGACGGTCTGAATGCGCGCCGAGTAATCCACATGCGTGACTGCGGGCAGGGTCGAGCGGATTTCCTTGAGCTGGTCGAATCCCATTGCTTCGGGCGAAACTGCGCGGCACAATTCCCCTTTGACCGGCGCGACCAGCAGCATATAAGGCGACTCGACGTCCAGTTCAAAATAATCCGCCACGCGCTCGCGCCGGACGATGGGCGCAAAGGGCCGAAACGATTCGCGGAATTTGACCTTCAAGTTCATCACTGACTGCATTTTTGCCGAACGCGCGTCGCCGAGAATCGAACGGTTGCCGAGCGCGCGCGGGCCGAACTCCATGCGCCCCTGAAACCAGCCGGTGACTTTTCCGGCTTTCAATAATTCGGCGGTGAAATCCAGCAGCGCGTTTGTTTCCAGCTTCTGAAAAACAGCATTGTGCGAGCGCAGCACCGTTTCAATTTCGTCGTCGGAAAATACCGGACCGAGCAACGACGCTTGCATTGAATCCGAGGGAACTGCAACGCGCAAATTTTCCTTCTGTGCAAACCACGCCGCCAGCGCCGCGCCGAGCGCGCCGCCAGCGTCGCCCGCGGCAGGTGAATCCAAATCCGGTCGAAGATTTTCTTCTTGAGAATGCGTCCGTTCGCCACGCAGTTGAGCGCAACACCGCCGGCCAGGCACAGATTTTTCCGACCAGTGACTTCACGGGCGTGGCGTGCGAGCAACAGCATGATTTCTTCCGTGACCAACTGGGCCGAACGCGCCACGTCCATATGCCGTTGCTCGATTTTTTCGTCCACCCCGCGTGGCGGACCACCAAACAGTTCATGAAACCTTTTGTTGGTCATCGTCGTGCCGCGCAGAAAATTAAAATAATCGAGGTTCAGCCAGAACGAGCCATCCGGTTTGATGTCGAGCAATTCACGGCGGATGGCATCGGCATATTTTGGTTCGCCATACGGCGCGAGACCCATGAGTTTGTATTCGCCGGAATTGATGCGGAAGCCGCAGTAGTCCGTGAACGCCGAATAAACCAGTCCGAGCGAATGTGGAAAGCGCAGTTCCTTCAACATTTTGATTTCGCTCCCGTGGCCGTGGCTGATGGTCGTGGTCGCCCATTCGCCCACGCCGTCAATCGTGAGAATGGCCGCCTCGTCGAACGACGACGGATAAAAGGCGCTGGCCGCATGAGATTGATGATGTGCGGTGAAAAGAATTTCGCAATCGGGCCGCAATTCCGGCAGTTCTGCCCGGATTGTTTTGCGCAAATCCAGTTTCTCGCCGAGCCAGTTGGATAGAACTGTGGGAAACGTCCGCCAGCCGCCGGGCGCAACGGCGAGATAGGTTTCGAGCAGCCGCGCAAATTTCAAAACGGGCTTGTCATAAAAAACCACGGCATCAAGCTGCGCAAGCGTCAGATTCGCGTAGCGGAGACAAAATTGCACCGCATGACGCGGGAAATCGGGATCGTTTTTTTTGCGGGTGAACCGTTCTTCCTGCGCGGCGGAAATAATTTTCCCGCCGCACACCAGCGCGGCGGCGGCGTCGTGA
>PLZL01000200.1 GCA_003152145.1 Limisphaerales bacterium | reverse complement strand
TAGGCCTCGGCGTGCTGGCTTTCGACGCCTTCGTCAATCAAATGGCCGACGTTTTGCGGGATGACGCCAAGCACCGGCGACTGGAGCGCGCGCTCCACATCGTCAATGGTTTTCACGCTCGTGTCTAGATATTCGATGAAAAAGGCCAGACCGACGCCGACCAACAAGCCGATGACGATGCCGAGGATGATGTTCAGGGTTTTATTGGGACGGACGGGGCTTTTCCCCGGCTGGGCCTGGTCAATGATGGTCACCATGGTTGTCTTGGGGATTTCCAAGTCGATTTTTTCGGAGGTGACCTTCGCCTGAAGCACCTTTTGAAAATCAATCATGTTCGCCTGCTTGCGCTTCAACTCCCAGTAAGGCCGGCCCCGTTCGGCTTCTTCCTGGTCCTTTTGTATGGCGGTCGCGAGCGTGGCTGTTACCGTGTCGAGCGAAGCCTTCATGGATTTCACCTGGGTGGACAGACCATCCATGATGCCGTCGACGCGGGCGTCAATCTCGATGTTCAATTCATCAGCCACTTTTTGCTGGCGCATGATGTCTGGATAATTCGTGCTGTAATCCACTTTCAGTGCGGCCAGAGATTGGTCGGTCTGGTGCAGCCGGCTCAACAAATCGCTCAGCGCCGAATCTGAAATCATCATGGGCAGAACGTTCCGAAGCCTCGCCGGGTTGGTCGCCTGCAACGACTGCAACTCGGTCAACTGCACGTTCAGCTTCGTGAAATCCTTTTCCTGTTCAATCTGCTGGTCTTTGTAACGCTGCAATTGCTCTTGGGAAAGTGTCGGACTTGGACCGAAGGTATTCGGATCGGCGTCCACGATCTTCAGATCCTTGCGCAACTGGTCCACGTTGGACTGGACGGTCTGGATGCCATACTCCTCCGCCTGAAATTCCGCCATCAGGACCGCGATGCCATTCGTCGTGTTCGATTTGCGCAGATCAAGGCGGTAGTCGCGATAAGCCAGCGCGATGCCGTTGGCCAGCCGCGCGGCGTCGTCCTTGTCTTCGCTGTAGACGGTGATGTCAACCAACTTGGTGTTGCGCTCGGGGCTCAAGCTCATGCGCTGCTTGAGCAGTTGCATTGTGTCTTCCGTTTTGAGCGGCACATTGCCGTTGTATTTATTGCCCCATTTATCATTCAGATCCAATGCCCCAATCACCCGGCCCAGCACCTTTTCAGACTGCATGATCTCGAATTCCGTCTGGATTAAATAAGGGTCGTATGGGGCATACGGAGATTGCATGCCATTCATGCCCGGAATGTCCAAGATGTCAGAATTGATTTCGATGCGCGCCGTGCTGGAATACGATTCGGGCAGGATGAACGTGACGACCGTGGCGGTGATGGCGATGAGCAGGAAGACCGAGATGATGACCGTCTTGCGGATGCGGATGATGCGCCAATAGTCAAGAAAATGCAGGCTGGCTTCCGGCGCCGGCTGGTTTTTTACTGGTTCCATATGTCGAAAAACAATGGGAGACAGGGTAATGACCCTGCTCCCGTTCAAATCGTTCAAATTATTCTGCCTGACACCCTAACTTTGCTCAAGAACTTAATCGAATTTAATAAGTCGCGGTGACTCCCAAATAAACGCGGTTGCGCGTGTAACCCTGCCCCGGCACAGGGGTTGTATACCAATCGAAGTTATAACCAATGTCCGACGAGACATGACGGTTAAAGGCGTAGGACAGGTTCAAGCCCACAGTGCTAAAATCGGCGGACTGGCTGTTGAACTGGCCATTGTGATAGACGGAATATTGATAACGTCCCACCAGACTGCCCATGAGTTTGGGGGTCAACGACTGATTGATGGAGCCATACACCACCGTGCTTTCCTGATCTAGGGTGATTTGACCCTGGGAATCAATCTGAACCGTGTCCGTCGCGTTTCGGGATTCCGTCACCCCCAACTGCGCGTAGCTCCCGGAGGCATACGTGTAAATCAGCGAGGCAGCCGCGTAAGGCCCCAACGAACTGCTGGCACTTGGATCGTTGTAATATTCGGTGTATTGCACACCCACGTTGGCGCTCCCCTTCAGATTGTCCAGGAAGTTGTGCTGCACGCCCACGTAGCCGAATTGCGACCGGTTGTCACGACTGTTGCTGTAATAAGGCATCGACGCGGCATTCAGGGCAATCTGCTCGTTCCCGGTGAAATTAACCTGGCTAAATTTATAACCTATGAGAGCCGTCGTGGTCGGCGAAACGTGCCACTGTAAATCCAGTCCGATGGTCTGTTCAAGCCGGTCCAAAAGGCCGGCATAGCTCGGTTGAAGGGCCGTCCCACCGCTGTTCTCGTAGTCATAGACCGAATTNNGACACCGACACCGTGTCCTCAACCCTGGCCTCCCAACGAGACGAGAACGCATGATCCAGCCACAAATCAAGTTGATGGGTCTGGTCAATTGGCGATTGACCGTTGTTTTCCCGCTGCTGGTAATAGTAAAGCCCGTAAGTATAACGCAGCCCGATTTCCGTTTGCTGCAACGGCATATTCAGGCTGAACGAAGGACTCGCCTCAACTCCGAAGCTGCCATGCTTTTGCGGCGTGGTCATGTAGTTGTCGTCGTAAAATCCGCGCAAGGTCGCCGACAGGCTCCACATCTTGGAATTGTCCGGCGAATCCGGCGCATAAGCGGCATGGAGACCGGCTGTTCCGACCGCCGCCAGCCCCAAAGAGACAAATAATTTCTTCATAATCTTTGTGTTTTACAGACAGCCCCGGACGCTTTTTCACTCAAAAAAAACACCGGAACCGATGACAATTTCCAAATTAGCAGAAAGGCAACCTTCTTGTCAAAACAATTTTTATTTTAAGTTATTCACCAAACCGGGGTTGTGGACACCCTCATGTTTCATTTCCGGCCCATTTTTGTTTCAATTCCTTTAACAACGGCTTCAAGGTCAGAGTGTTGACCACGTCCGTTTGTTCCAGCCAGCCCTTNNCGCGCAATCCCGGCGCCCAACCGCAGAAAACCGGCGTGTTCATTCCGGTGCGCGTCCGGGTTGATGACGCACTTCACACCCCTGCTTTTCGCATAGGGCCACAGCCGCCAGTCCAAATCAAACCGATGCGGATTGCAGTTCAACTCCACCCACGTGCCGGTCGCAGCGCACGCTTCAATCACTGCCTGCACGTTCATCGGATACGGTTCGCGCTCCAAGAGCAGCCGTCCGGTCATGTGCGCGATGATGCGGACGAATTTGTTTTCCGCCGCGCGAATCAACCGCTTCGTGTTCTCCGCCTCGTTGTTGCTCGGGACGTGCAAACTGGCCACCACCACGTCCAGTTCCGACAACAGATCGTCATCGAAATCCAGCCGATCCTTCAAAATGTCCACTTCCGTTCCCGTCAACAGCCGGAAATCACTGCCGCGCATGGCAAACTGCTCGTTGATTTTCTTGATTTCCTTGATTTGCGCGCGCAATCGTTTCGCGTCCAGCCCGTTCGCCTGAAACGACGACTTCGAATGATCCGTGATTGCCCAGTAATCAAGGCCGAGGTTGTCCATGAACTGCGCGATTTCGTCCAGTGTGTTGTGACCGTCGCTCCACGTCGAATGGTTGTGCAGCGCGCCGCGCAAATCCGTCCACTCGATGAGTTTCGGCAAATCGTTTTTCTCCGCCGAGGCGAATTCGCCGTGGTCCTCGCGCAATTCCGGCTCGATGCAGGGCANNATACGCCAGCGCGAACGGAAATTCCCTGTCACTCACCACGCGCAAATCGCACTGGATGCCGCCTTCCAAAATCGCGCTCGCCTTCGTTTCGCCTTTCGCTGTGATTTTGATGATGCCCGATTGTGAAACAAAAAACTCAATCACGTCCGACGGCTTCTTCGACGACGCCAACAAATCAATGTCGCCGATGACTTCCTTGAACCGGCGCAAACTGCCCGCCGCGCTGCAACGGACCACTTCGGGATGCCCGCGCAAATTTTCCAGCAACGGCTCCGCGGCGCGCAACGCCTCGCTCAACAAATGTTTGCTCGCGTAAGTCCGCCGGCGCTCGATGCCTTCGAGAATGTTCGCCTGCGTCTTTTCACCAAAGCCGTCGAGTTCCGCCACTTTGCCTTTTTTGCAGGCCGCTTCGAGTTTTTCAATCGAATCAATTCGGAGTTTTTGATTCAACGCCTGGATTTTTTTCGGGCCGAGGCCGGAAATTTCCAGCATCTCAATCAATCCCGGCGGAATTGAATTCTTCAACTCGTCGTAGTATTTCAGCTTCCCGGTTTCAACCAGTTCCGTGATTTTTTGTTCCAGCGCCTCGCCGATGCCTTTGATTTCGCCCAGTCGTTTTTCGGCGACGAGTTTTGCGAGCGGTTCGTTCAGGCTTTCAATCGTCCGCGCGGCGTTCGCGTAAGCGCGAGTCTTGAACGGGTTTTCACCCTTCAACTCCAGCAGCGTCCCAATCTCAACCAGAATTTCCGCGACCTTGTCTTTGTCCATGCGCCAAATATGAAGCGCAATTCGAAAAGTTCAAATTCTTAACGCAAAGGCGCAAAGACGCGAAGCCGCCAGGAATCGATTTCTTTGCGCCTTCGCGTCTTTGCATCTCCGCGTTTTTGCGCTAAATTTTTTCCGCCGTTTGGGATTATGATTAAAAGATTACAATTGCCCGTTGCTCTGACCATCGCCGGGTCGGACAGCGGCGGCGGCGCGGGCATCCAGGCCGATTTGAAAACGTTCGCCGCCCTCGGCGTCCACGGTGCGAGCGCTATCGCCTGCCTTACCGCGCAAAATCCCCGGCGCGTCCTCGGCGTCGAACCGGCCTCGCCAAAAATGTTGCGGCAGCAAATCCAAGCCGTGTTTGAAGAACTTCGGCCGGTGGCGGTGAAAACAGGAATGCTGTTCTCGGTGGAAAACGTCCGCATCGTCGCCGAAATTTTCAAAAAGAAAAATTGTCCGCTCGTCGTTGATCCGGTCTTGGTGTCCACCAGCGGCGCGCGGCTGCTGGAGCCGGCGGCGATAAAAACTCTCAAGGAAAAACTTTTACCGCTGGCCACGCTCGTTACGCCCAATTTGGACGAAGTAGAAATTTTGACCGGACGAAAAATTTCCTCCGTCGAAACCATGCGCGATGCGGCGCGTGAAATTCATTCGCGCTTTGGCTGCGCGGCGCTGGTCAAAGGCGGCCATTTGAAAAATTCGCTTGCCGCGACGAAGCGGCGGAGCCGCGAAGGCGGGCGCGAGGCCGTGGACATTTTTTTTGACGGGAAAACGGAGCTGCTATTGTCCGCGCCGTTCGTGAGAGGCGTCCGCACGCATGGAACCGGCTGCGCTTATTCCGCCGCGATTTGCGCGGCGCTCGCGCTTGGACACGATTTGCCGCGCGCGGTGGAAATCGGAAAAAGATTTGTCACGGCGTCAATTTTGGGCAGTTACAAAATCGGAAGGCATTTTGCGTTGGAGTTCAAGCTTTAGCTTGTTGCCCGGACACGCTAGAACCGTGAACTCCAACTTACGGCCTTTGCAGCCGGAAAAACTGCGCCGGGTTCGTCGCGTTCAGCAGGACGACCTTTTGATTGTTCGTCACGACCGGCGCCGGATTGTTCGTGTCCCACGCCACCGGCGGAACGAGGTTGGTCGCCGTTTGAAGAACAAAGCCATCCGGATAAACCGGCCACGAGACAGAAATGTTCGCGCCGGATTTCGCGGCATTCAAAGACTGCGAGAAAAATTCCCACGCCAGCGCATATGGCTCGGCGGCGCTGACGATGCCGAACCCGCCAGCTTTCCAGACCTGCAAATCATAGCGGCCTTGCGGCAATTCCGGCACGAACATGTGCTCGACGTTGTCCACCAGGCTGGTGCTGCACGTAACGAGGTTGCTGTTGGCGCAGTTGAAGAGAAACAGGTTGAGGTTGTTGATGGCCGTTTGATTCTGCTGTCGGTTCCATACGAGCGTCATGGTGGCAGTAAAAGTCGCATTACTCGCGCTGTTCGTCACATTGAAATAATAATGATTCACGGCATCGTTGAAAAAGCTGCTGGTATTGGCGTTGAAATCCCATCCACTCGAAGCACCTACCGTTCCAGTCGCGCCGGTCGGCGGATGCGCGCCGCCAGTGGAAACGATCGTGGAAACGATGTAGCCGTGCTTGCCGCCGGCGAGTTGTGCGTAGGAATTGAAGACATTCAGCACGCCCGCGCCATAACGCGTGTCGAGCGGCGACGGCAGGTTGTTCGTCCAATCGGCAGGCTTGATCGCGCCGTTGAGCAACAGCGCCTTCACCATTCGGATGTCGGCGGCGGAGTTCGTGTCGGTGCCGCCGTCGCCGCGCAAGCCGGCCTGCATCAGCACCGCCGCCGCGCCCGAAACGAACGGCGTGGAAAAACTGGTCAGATTGGCGGGGACGCCGCCGATGGTGATATCCGGCTTGGCTCGGCCATTGTCCACCGTCGGGCCAACGCTGGAGCCGCCGCCGTAAGCGCCGACGCCGAGACCGTTGTAACACGTTGCCGGCGGATTTACTGGTCCACCATTGCCGATGCCGCTGACAAACAATGTGTTGTATTGTGCCGCGTAATTGTCGTAGGCCGAATTGATGGCCTGTTCCTCGTTTATCGGGACATGGGTGAAATCGGAATTGATACAAATAAAACTCTGGTTCACCACCCGGTCGTTGATATTCGTCGCGGGCAGTGTGACGATGTAATTCGTGGAAGACCCGACAACGACGTCTTGAACTTTCACGAAATAATTCGCGTCGTAATTGTCCACGTGCGCCACATTCGTCGCCACGCCATTGGGAAGGCCGTAAAAATTATTACCCACGGCGTCCGCGTGAGATGACCAGTCGCCAACGGAATTGGGATAGCTGGTGCTGGTGCCCAGACCCGAAGTGTGAGTAAAAAGCACGACGGGTTGGGCGACGTTGGTGGGATTGACTTCCCAACTATTCGTGCTGCCATTATCGCCGTTGTATGCCTCCGGCTGCGCCACGCGGATGCCCGCGCCGTTGAGATTGGTCGTCACGGCGCGCAACAACGAAACGCCAATGACGTCGAGGTCCTGCGCGTGAACCGCCACGCCAGAAAATCCGGCAAAAATGAAGGCGAGAATTCGTTTCGATGGATTCTTCATGGCTCCGACTTGCAGGGAAAATACCATTATCTCCGCAAAATTCCAGCCGGTTTTCGCCGGAGCATTGGGGTGCGGTCAGTCTGTCCGCAATCCGTCTCAAGATGAATGTTGCGAATTTTATGCCTTTTTGCGGCGGTTGAATTAGATTGGAATTCATGTCCGGCACGCTGGTCATCAACGAAATCTATTCGAGCCTGCAAGGCGAAAGCACGTTTGCCGGGCTGCCGTGCATTTTCGTCCGGCTCACCGCCTGCGATCTCCGCTGCTCTTATTGCGACACCGCCTATGCCTTCACCGAAGGCAAAAAAATGCCGCTGACGGAAATTCTGGCAAAAGTCCGCCAATTGGCGGCACCGTTTTCCAACTCAAAATTGAAAACCAAAAATTCAAAACTGCCGCTCGTCGAGTTGACCGGTGGCGAACCGCTGCTCCAGAAAAATTCCCTGCCGCTGATGAAATCGCTCTGCGACGATGGTTTCACAGTCCTGCTGGAAACCGGCGGCGCGCATGACATTTCGCCGGTTGATCCCCGCGTCCATCGCATCATGGATTTGAAATGTC
>PLZL01000192.1:3969-7677 GCA_003152145.1 Limisphaerales bacterium | reverse complement strand
TTTCCTGACCGGCACGGGCGCGGAGTTGATTCCGGTGGTGAAGATTGACGGTCGCGTCATCGGCACGGGCAAGCCGGGGCCAATCACACGCAGGCTGGAGGAAGATTATCACGCCTTGACGAAAGTGTCAGGCGAGCCGATATGAATATATGAACGCTCCAAAAATGTGTTCCATTTGCAAAGAAAAACTGGCAACGCTTTTTCTTTCCAATATTTCTTCGAAGAACGAGAAGCAGGATTTGGATTTATGCGATGCGTGTGCCAAAGCCAAAGGCATCGCTGATCCATCTGCTTTGATTGACAGCGCAAACGTCATGCTCGGTTTGGACGCGCCGCGGGAAATCAAAACTACAGCCTTCAATTTCAATTTCGTGTCGCCAGCATTATTGGCACTAGCAAAGAAAAAATTGCTCGCAAACTCGTGGAGGATTATCACGCCTTGACGAAAGCCTCCGGCGAGCCGATTTAATTCATCCTGAAGCAATGATTTTATGGGACGCGTCCGGCGCGGCGGATACATTATCACATGGTGGATTGGCGATCACGATCCGCGCCATGTTCATATTCGTGATGCGAAAGGCAAATCGCTTGGCCGTCTGGACGAGGACACACTGCAAGGCTTGGAAGACTGGACACCGCCCAAAGATTTGGTTAATATAATTGTGGAATTGAAACAAAAAGGCCGTTTATGACGCAGGCGCAGACATTGGCGCGAATGAAAAAACCGTTTGGCACGGCCAAGATGGTTGACCTGACGGCTGTTCGCTATCTTGCGTGGCAGGACGCCTTTGAAGTGGATTTCGAGGATGGCCTGACTTTTCTTGAACCGCATTCGACGATTCGCAAGGCAAATAAAATTTCTCCAAAAGCCGAAATTGAGCGCGTGGAAATGGACGAAGAATGTCACGAAGGTTTTTTTGTCCATTACAACAACGGACAGAGGTCGGAAGTTTCGTGGGCATTCATCCGCGAACTGCCGCCGCGAAAACAGAAATAATTGCGCAATTCAAATTTAACAATTTATGCTCTGCACCATTTGCAAAGAAAAGCCGGCGACNNTGTGCGAGGACTGCGCCAAAACCAAAGGCATCAACGACCCGACCAGTTTCGGCTTGGCGGACTTGGATTTGGTGCTGGGCTTGGGCGCGTCGCAACAGATTGAACAAGCCGCCGGCGGGGTGGAATTGAAATGCCCGCGCTGCGGGTTCACGCAGGCGGATTTCAAGAAGTCCGGCCGGCTCGGCTGCCCGGAATGTTACATGACGTTCGCGGAAGGTTTAAGCGGCCTGCTCAAGACGATGCACAAAAGCACGCGACATGTCGGCAAGGCGCCGGAGGCGTTGCGCGCGACGCGCGAAAACGCCGACCGGCTGAAGACGTTGCAGATCAAACTGGCCAGGGCCATCAAGGACGAAAACTACGAGCAGGCCGCGCTGTTGCGCGATGAAATCAAACAATTGGGCGAAAGATCCTCCGCGCCCGCCAGGCTGTCACGATGAAAGACCTCCATCAATTTTTGATTTCGCCCGCGGAGATTGCGCGCCTGCACGGGCCGCAGGACCGCATCGTCACGTCGAGCCGCGTGCGGCTGGCGCGCAATGTGCGGGACGCGGCGTTTCCCGGCTGGGCGAAAAAATCGGAGCGCGTGAAAATTCTGGAGATGATTCGTCCGGCGGTCGAGAGCCTGCCGGAAATGGAAGGCGCATTTTCGGAGGCGATGGATAATCTCGGCGCGTTGGACAAACAGATTCTGGTGGAGCGCCATCTCATCAGCCGCGAGCACGCGGCGAAAAGTTCCGGTAGCGGCCTGGTGTTGAACCGCGAGGAAAGTTTCTGCGTGATGATCAACGAGGAGGACCATCTGCGGATGCAGGCGTTGCGTCCCGGACTGCAACTGCGGCAGGCGTGGGGCGCGATTGATCATCTGGATTCCGAGCTGGAGAAGAAGCTCGATTACGCCTTCGACAGCGAACTCGGTTATTTGACCGCCTGCCCGACGAATCTCGGCACCGGCATCCGCGTCAGCGCGATGCTCCATTTGCCCGGACTGGTTTTGGGCGAGCAAATCAATCCGATCATCCAGTCGGTCAACAAGCTCGGCCTGGCCGTGCGCGGNNGTCTTGTCCCAAATCATCGAGCACGAGGAAAACGCGCGGCAGACGCTGCTGGAAAAAAAGCCAAAGGTGGTGTTCAACCACATTGGCCGCGCCTACGGCATTCTGGCCAACGCGCACAGCATTTCGTCGAAGGAGACGATGAACCTGCTGTCGCTCATGCGGCTGGGCGTGGACTTGGAATTATTTCCGGGCGCGGAGCGTTCGCTGGTGGACGAACTTTTCATTTTGACGCAGCCGGCGCATTTGCAGAAGCAATTCTCTGACAAACTTTCCGCCGAGGAGCGCGATTTGCTCCGCGCGGACATGGTCCGCGAGCGGTTGAAGAACGTTAGCCGGCCGGTTGCGAAACCAACGCCGCCGAACACGGGGAATTAAAAAACTTCGCGCGGCCTGATTACGAGGCAGGCGTCATCATTTCGCCTCCACTGTCCAACTCCCCCATCCTTGCTTCGTTGCTGCAAAATCTCCGATGAGTTTCGCAATCGTCTGGTCGTTTGGATAATCGGCGCGCGCTTGCTTCAGCAATGTCTCTGCTTCGGCTGGCCAGCCAAGCAGCGTCCGCAAAAAAATCTGCTGAACAACCTGATTGGCGTCGGATGGATTCTGGCGATGACGAGCTTGGTGCAGCAAAAGTGCACGCTCAAAAGCCTGACGTGCATGGTCGGTCTGGCCCAAGCGCACTGAGGCCATCCCATATCCGACCCAAGCTTCCGCAAACTGCGGGTCAATGCCAGCCGCCTCTGCCGCCAACGTTTGCGCTTTGACATAATCCTTTGCGTTAAACGCCGCTGCGCTCTCGCCGGCTAACTGCCGAGAACGCGACGCAACATTGGTGTGAGCAGCGGGCATGCAAGACGCGAGAAATGCGACCGCCACAAATGAGCAGCAAATTTTCATCCCGTTTGATTTCACATTTTGACTTTGCTCCCAACGAGGTTTTCTGTCGAGTGAATTTTATCTGTTGCGCGAAGCGCCGATTTTTTCCTGTTGGTGTTGGACAAATCAAACCATTCATAGCATAATGGAGCGGCTATGAGCGACGAAGCCATGAGTAATTTCACGCCTCGCGCGCAGCAGGTGCTCGCGCTGGCACGGAAGGAAGCCGACCGGTTGAACCACAACTATCTCGGCACGGAGCATCTTTTGCTCGGCCTCATCAAGCTGGGACAGGGCGTCGCCGTCAACGTCATCCNNAGAAAATGATCGGCAACATCCCCTACACGCCGCGCGTCAAGAAGGTGCTCGGCCTCGCGCAAAAAGAAGCCAAGGCGCTCAACCACACTTACGTCGGCACGGAACACATTTTGCTCGGCCTGTTGCGCGAAGGCGACGGCTGGGCCGCGCGCGTTTTGAAGAGCCTCGACGTGGACATCGAGCAGACACGCCAGGAAATTTTGAAGGAGCTGGATCCGAACTTCACCGGCGAGGAATCATCCATCCCCGAATCCACTGAAAAAACGCCGGAGAAAAAGGGCGAGGTGAAGACGCCCGCGCTCAAGGCGTTTGGCCGCGACCTCACCGAAATCGCCCGCAAAGGCGACATGGACCCCGTCATCGGCCGCAAAAATGAAATCGAGCGCGTCATCCAGAT
>PLZL01000192.1:3671-3915 GCA_003152145.1 Limisphaerales bacterium | reverse complement strand
AGGAGCGCATCAAGGCGGTCATGGACGAAATCCGCCGCGCGAAGAACATCATCCTGTTCATTGACGAATTGCACACCATCGTCGGTGCGGGAAGCGCCGAGGGCACGATGGACGCCAGCAACATCATCAAGCCCGCCCTCTCCCGTGGCGAGATGCAATGCGTCGGCGCGACCACACTGAATGAATACCGCAAATATATCGAGAAGGACGCCGCACTCGAACGCCGTTTTCAATCCATCAAGGT
>PLZL01000192.1:0-3640 GCA_003152145.1 Limisphaerales bacterium | reverse complement strand
CACCACGATGACGCGCCCGCCGGAAGTCAAGGCGATGGAAGCCGAGATCGAGGAGATCAAGGGCAAAAAGGAAAAAGCCATCAAGAGCCAGGATTTCGAGGGCGCGGCCCAGATGCGCGACAAGGAAAAGCAGGCGAAGGAGAAAATGGAAACGCTTCTGAAAGAATGGCGCGCAAAGGGCGATGAAAAACGCATCCGCGTGGACGAGGAGGAAATTTTGCACGTTGTCTCCAAATGGACAGGCGTGCCGCTCCAGCGAATGGGGCAGGGCGAGATGCAGCGTTTGCTCACGGTCGAAAACGAGATGGAGAAAATCATCATCGGCCAGCGCGAAGCCGTCACCGCCATCTGCAAGGCGCTGCGCCGCTCGCGCGCCGATCTGAAGGATCCGCGCCGGCCCATCGGCACGTTCCTCCTGCTCGGCCCGACGGGCGTGGGCAAGACACTTTTGGCCAAGACGCTCGCCGAGCAGATGTTCGGCGACGCCAAATCGCTCATCCATCTCGACATGAGCGAATACATGGAGAAGTTCAACGTCTCGCGGCTCATCGGTTCGCCGCCCGGCTACATCGGCTACGAGGAAGGCGGCCAGCTCACCGAAAAAGTGCGGCGCAACCCCTATTCCGTGGTGCTGTTCGACGAAATCGAAAAGGCGCACCCGGATGTGTGGAACCTGCTGCTGCAAATCCTGGAGGAAGGGAAACTGACCGACAACGTCGGTCGCGTCGTGAATTTCCGCAACGCCATCATCCTGATGACCTCGAACGTCGGCTCGGACATCATCAAGAAGCAGGGCACGCTCGGCTTTGCGCCAACGAACGAGGAGGCCACCCACGAAAAGATGCGCGAGCGGATTCTGGACGAGGCGAAGAAGACCTTCCGCCCCGAATTCCTGAACCGGCTCGACGACGTGATTGTGTTCCGCTTGTTCACCAAGCCCGACCTCATCACGATTTTGAGTCTGGAAGTGGAAAAGGTCCTGGCGCGGCTGCGCCACAAGAACCTCAAGCTTGCACTGGACGACAAGGCGAAGGAATTTCTCGTGGAGAAGGGCTACGACCCGCAATACGGCGCGCGCCCGATGCGCCGGGCGGTCGAGCGGTTCCTTGAAGACCCGCTGGCCGAGGAAATTCTCAAGGGCAAACTGCACGAGGGCGAGCCGATAACGGTGACCGTCGAAGGCGACAAGCTGGTTTTCAACCAGACCGCCGCCGCCGAAGGCGCGCTGTCGAGCTAGGTGTAGCGGCTTTCGGAAGAAAGCCGGATAAATTTCATCGGATGGGGAAATGCGGCGGTCTGCCGACACGCCGCTACGGCTTGGCTGCGCGCCACATAGCCAAGTTTTCGCGAACGACACCGACATTCGAGTCTTCTATGGCTTCTAAAATTTCTAGCGATTTTTCGGATGCCGCAATCGCTTGCATTCGATCACCCAATGCGTTTAACGCGATCGCATAGCAACATAAAACTTGGCCTTCACCACGTAAGTTTCCAATTTCACGATGTAACAATAACGCTTGATCATAAAAATCCATGGCTCGGCGATTGTCATTAAAAGACTGTGCAAAGGCATCACCGAGTTTAGTCAGGACAAGTCCTTCCGTATACTGGTCGTGGATTTCGCGGCTTAATATCAGCGATTGCTCGTAAAACTTGATGGCTTTATGGATATCGTCTAAAAGTGAGTAAACTATTCCGAGATTGGCGAGGATGGTTGCTTCTAATCGTTTGTTACCAATCTCAATACTAATTGAAAGCGCCTCATTAAATAACTCGACAGCCCGATGGGGGTCTCCCATGCCGTCGTAAATGTTACCTAGATTATTCAACGAGCCGGCCTCACCCCCGCGGTCGCCTGTTTCGCGGTCAATCGCCAGCGCCTCTTCGTAAAAACTGATGGCCTTGTCCCTCTCAGCTAAGGAGTCTTGGGCGCGACCGAGATTGCCGAGGCCACCTGATTCACCGCGTCGGTATTTAATCTCACGGCTAATTGTTAATGCTTCATTGTAAAACTCGATGGCCTTACGAGCATCGCCTAACTCGAAAGATGCTACACCCAGATATCCAAGAGCTTTACATTCGGCTTTGCGATCTTTAATCAGTCTGGAAGCTAAAAGCTGGTTGTCTAACCAGCCTATGCGTTGGCGAGGATGAAAGCGCAGATTCCCAGTGTCACCCGTTACGTCGAGTAGTGAGACGAGCAATGTGGCAGATTCCTTGTCTTTCTGAGATTGCAGCCACTCAAAGGCCGCCTCAATGTGCATCCGCTCACGATCGAAAAGTTCAAGGCCGCGCAGCATATTCTCGCCACCTTTTTTATAAAGGCGGTCAGATTCAGCACAAACGTCTCGGTAATATTCAGCATAGCGCAACTTGGCGGCGGTTCGTTCGGCATCGTTGAGTTTACCATCGCAGAATTGACGCACCAGATCGTGCAGGTGGAAACGGCCATTGGCTTCGTTGTATTCTACCAAGCCGGCACTCGTCAGCGTTTGCATGGCCTCAGAGGCAGAATTCTTCTTCGCCCCCCAAACTGCTGCCGCTGCGATCAGATTGAAATCAGTAGGAAATATAGCCAACAATCTCAAATACCGAGGCAAGTCATCCTTCAACAAATCGAAGCTGGCCTGAAAAGCTGCATCCGCTTTGGTTAATTCGCCCGGCTGCTTCCGCAGGCGTTCTAGCAAATCAGGAACGGAATAAAGTCTATTGTTTTCTACCACCCCGGCGAAAACTTCCAGTGCCAGTGGCAAATGGCCGCAAAGTTCAGCGACTTCCTTTTCATATCCTTTGATTCGCGGTGTCAATTTGAGCAAAAGCTCCTGTGACTTTTCGGGTAGCAGGCAATCAATGTTGAATGAAACTAATCCAGGCAAGGAAAGGTGCATACGGGAAGTGACCAACAGCAGGCAATTGGCTGGTGGCATTAGTGGACGAATTTGCTCGGCATCTGCTACATCGTCGAGGAACAACAGCACGTGCCCTGCATCGTTCAACACGCCATTATAAATTGGCGTCAGTTTATCCAATTCATCGGGAAGTTTGGTTTCGGGACGAAAAGCGTGGATGATGCTCTGCATGGCCTCGGCAGGTTTGGCCGGCGGGCAATGTTCCAAGTCGGCCCCATGCAAGTTGAGGCAAAGCTGTGCATCCGGAAAGCGCCTTTTAAGCTTATGAGCCAGCACGGTGGCCAATGCGGTCTTGCCTACGCCTCCCATGCCTTGCAGTGCGATATGCCTTAATGGAGTGATCACGCCAACTGCGCGATTGGAGGGGCGTTCGGTTTCCAGTTCTGCAAGCTCCTTGTCACGCCCAGTGAAATTGGCCGGTGGTGAGGGAAGTTGGTGTCTTGGTGAGAGATTCTTGCCTTCGCCCAGCACTTTGTATCCTCGACGTGATTTTCGCCATTCGAGAAAAGCCCACCCAATGACCCCTAGCAAAGCGGCTAAAAGAACCGCCTCAATTTCCGGTTGTGTTAAAAAGTTGATCATTTTGCCGTCTTGCTGAAATGGAGCTTCGTTGGCCGTGGAACATTTGCTCCTTTTCCAAACAATTGACGAGCTTTTTCCTCTGCGAACTTCGGCTTTTCTTTGCGCGGGAAAACTTTTAGGCTATCGCAAATGAAAGGCATCATCCTCGC
>PLZL01000134.1 GCA_003152145.1 Limisphaerales bacterium | reverse complement strand
TATGCCATGTATGCGCTCATCATGTATTTGTTCGGCGAGACACCAGCGGGCATTCACTTTGGGGTGACGATTATGACCACGCTGACGGCGCTGATGCTTTATTGGCTGGGCAAGCGGATGCTGGACCGGACGACGGGTGTGGTGGCGGCGACCACTTATGCCGTCCTGGCTGCCAACACCGCCTTGTTTGGATTAGCGGGCCACGCCACTCACTTCGCGGCTTTTTTTGCGACGGCCGGTTTATGTTTGATGTGGAAAGCCCGGCAAACGGCGCGATGGCAGACTGCTGGGGCCGCAGGACTCATGTGCGGCATGGCGACGCTGATGAAACAACATGCGGCCATCATCGGGGTGTGGGCATTCGGAACTTTTGTGTGGGAAAACCTTTTCAAAAAAAAGGCCATGGGAACCCGCTCGATGTGGCATCCCGCGGCGTTTGCAGTTGGGGCCGCGCTGCCGTTGGGGCTGTGCTGTTTGTCGCTCTGGGGCGCGGGAGTTTTTCACCAGTTCTGGTTTTGGACGGTGGATTATGCGCGCCAATACGTTTCGATTGTGCCCATTTCAGACATCGGCTCGCGGTTCTGGTGGAGCATTCGCTCGATGGCTTCGGAAGATTTCTGGGTGTGGCTGCCCTGCTTGGCCGGATTGGGAATGATCTGGTTCGACGAACGGCTGCGGCAAACGCGGAGCTGGCTGCTGGGATTCAGCTTAGCGTCCATCTTGACCACGGTTCCGGGTTTTTATTTTCGAACGCATTATTTTCTTGTGACATTGCCGGCGCTGGGGCTGCTGGCCGGTTGCGCGGTGAGCGGGGCGTGCCAATGGTGGCGTCGGACGACAGGCGCAACCCGGTTTAGCCAGTGGCCAACCGGCGTTTATGCGCTGCTTCTGGTGTTGACCGTCATCAAAACCAGCGACGCTTGGTTTGTCTTCGCGGCACAGGGAGGACGTGCGTTGTATGGCGCCGAACTTTTTCCCGAAGCGGAAAAAGCCGCGGCGTTCATCCGCGAACACTCGCAGCCGGACGCGCAAATTGCCGTGCTGGGATCCGAGCCGGAAATCTATTTTCTTTCCCACCGCCATTCGGCCACTGGTTACATCTACACCTATCCGCTAATGGAGCCGCAGCCGTTTGCCAGCTCGATGCAGCGCGAAATGATCCGTGAAATCGAAACGAACTCGCCGGAATTTGTCGTTTTTGTGAACCGGGATTTTTCCTGGCAGCAGAAACCCCGGTCGGATGTGACCATTTTCAGGTGGTGGGATGATTACAAGACCAATTACGCCACGGTTGGACTGATTGAGCAGAACTGGCCTTATCCATCGCAATTCTTCTGGGGCAAAGCCGCCGCCGCTCACGGCAAATTGAAAGGCACGGGCATGGAAATTTTTTGGCGCCCAGGATCCTTGCCAGCCTCCGCTGCCCTCCCGAACAAGTGATTGGCCGGGCGCGGGCAATGGCATGGCGCGAACGCTGCTTGACGCAACCTTTTCCCGCTGCAAACCTTCCCCTGCTTGGCGCAAAACGCGACAGCGTCGGCGGCAGGCACCTTGTTCGCTGACATCGCGCAAACTCCCGCCGTGCAGTCCCTCGCGCGGCGACTGGAGAATGGCGGAGTGCTGTCTTGCGCCGGCATCTGCGCGTCCGCGCAGCCTTTTTTCGCGGCCCTGCTTCAAACAATTTTCCCGCAACGGCCCGTCGTCATCGTCGCTGGCGATTTGAAAACGCAGGAAAGCCTCCAGCAGGATTTGGAAACATGGCTGGCGTTGCAGTCCAAAGTCCAAAGTCCAAAGTCCAGGGTTGGTGAAACTGGCGAAACGCCATCCTCGCTACTGTTCTATCCGGCATGGGAAGTTTTTCCGCATGAGGGCAAACTCCCGCACGCCGACGTCATCAGCGACCGCCTGCAAGCGCTCGTCGCCTTATCCGGCCCATCCGCAATCCGCAATCCGCAATCCGCAATGGTCGTCACCAGCGTCATCGCGCTGCTGCAAAAAACTTTTCCGGCCGGTGAAATCCAGAAACGCACTCGCTCACTCGCACGCGGCGACCAGATAGACCCGCTCNNATCCTCGACGTTTGGCCGCTTACCAGCCCGTGGCCGGTGCGGTTGGAGTTTTTCGGCGACGAACTCGAATCACTCCGTTGCTTCGACCCGCTCACGCAAGTCTCGCGCGGGGAAATTTCCGAAGTGAAGATTCCACCCGTCGGCGAGTTGGGAATTTTGAAAAAAGCTGTGGGTAGCGCAGCCGTCCCGGCTGCCGTCTTCGGCGTCTCGCCGAAGACATCTTTGGCGACTTTTCTCGATTTTCTTCCACGTGAAACGATTTTCCTGCTTTGCGAGCCGGAATCGCTCGCCGTCCATGCCGATGCCTATGCCCAGCAAGTTCCGAACGGCGATCCATTCTTCATTTCGTGGCCGGACTTTCTAACCGAATTGAATTGTCGCAGTTTCACGTCGATTGAATTGAGTGATGCTGATGAACCAGCATCAGAGCGGTGGGGCGAGGTTCCTGTCGAGTCGTTGATTGAAGGTGTGCTTGCGGCTCGCGAGGACGCTCGCCCCACCGGCCCAAATTTCACTTCGCTCGACGCGTTCCGTCCGCTGGCCGAGCGCGCGCCGGAACCGCAGATTGCCGAGGCGCAGCGGCGCGAGTTTTTCCAACAGCTTCACCGCTGGCTGCGGCAGGATTACGCCGTCCACGTCTTTTGCAACAATGACGGCGAGCGGCAACGATTTGAGGAAATTTGGGGCGAACTCGTAGAACAGGCTTCCAGCCTGTCTCCATCTGAAAAAGTTCCTGAAAAAGAAAATAGAGACCGGCGAGACGCCTGTCCTACGCTGCATCTTGGCTCGTTGGCTCGCGGCTTCATCTGCAACGAAGCCAAATTGGTTGTCGTCACGGACGCGGAAATTTTTGGGCGTTACAAAATCCAGCGACCGCGCCGGCTCAAGTCGCCTCACGCGCTGGCGGCACGGTCAGCGCTGGATATTGATTTTACGGATTTGGAAGAAGGCGATTTGGTTGTGCACTTGCAGCACGGCATCGGGCGTTATCTTGGCTTGAAAAATTTGCCGATGGGCAGCGGTGGCCGCGGCGGTGAACCTTCAATCCTCAACTTTCAACCTGCAACCGAATGTCTGGTCATCGAATACGCGCCCGGCGGCGACGCGGTTGAGCCGCCGAAACTTTACGTTCCCGTCAGCGAGGCGCATCTCGTCAGCAAATACGTCGGCGCGGGCAAGGCGAATCCGCCGCTCAACACACTCGGCGGCACACGCTGGCACAAAGCGAAGGAGCAGGCCGAGAAGGCCGTGCGCGATGTCGCGGCGGAATTGCTACGCATCCAAGCCGTGCGCGAAACCCAGCCCGGCCATGCGTGCAAGCCGGACACGCAATGGCAGCGCGAATTTGAAAGTGCCTTCATTTACGAGGAAACACCCGACCAAATCACCGCCATTTCCCAAACGAAAGCCGATCAGGAGCGGCCCAAGCCGATGGATCGTTTGGTCTGCGGTGATGTTGGCTTCGGCAAAACGGAAGTCGCCATCCGCGCCGCGTTCAAGACCGTGATGGACGGAAAACAGGTCGCCATCCTCGTGCCGACGACGGTCTTGGCGCAGCAGCATTTTAATAATTTCCGCGAGCGCATGGCAGATTATCCGATTCGCATCGAATTGCTCTCGCGCTTCCGCACTAAGCGCGAACAGTCGCGCGTCGTAAAAGACCTCGCTGCTGGCGCGGTGGACATCGTAATCGGCACGCATCGCATCGTGCAGGAAGACATCGCATTCAAGGACCTCGGCCTCGTCGTGATTGACGAGGAGCAGCGCTTTGGCGTGCTGCACAAGGAAAAATTCAAGCGCTTGCGCACGCTGGTGGACGTGCTGACGTTGAGCGCCACGCCGATTCCGCGCACGCTATACCTCGCACTTACCGGCGCGCGCGACATGAGCACCATCCAGACGCCGCCGCACGACCGCCTGCCCGTCGAGACGATTGCGACGCAATACGACGAGCGCGTCATCCGCGACGCCATCCAGCGCGAACTCCATCGCGGCGGGCAGGTTTTCTTCCTGCACAACCGCGTGATGACCATTGAAACGATGCGCGCGAAACTGCAAACGCTCGTTCCCGATGCGCGCATCGTCGTCGGCCACGGACAGATGGATTCGGACGAACTCGAAGAGGTGATGACGAAGTTCGTCAACGGCGAGGCGGACGTTTTGCTTTCGACGACGATTATTGAGAGCGGCCTCGACATCCCGAACGCGAATACCATCATCATTGACCGCGCCGACCGCTTTGGCTTGAGCGATTTGTATCAGCTTCGCGGACGCGTCGGGCGTTACAAGCATCAGGCCTACGCGTATCTGCTGCTGCCGCGCCATGCGCGATTGCTGACCGACGTGCGCAAGCGCATCAGCGCCATCCGCCAATACTCCACGCTCGGCAGCGGCTTCAAGATTGCCATGCGCGATTTGGAAATCCGCGGCGCGGGCAATTTGCTCGGCGCGGAACAAAGCGGCCACATCACCGCCGTCGGTTTTGAACTTTACTGCCAGTTGCTCAAGCAAAGCGTCGGCTCGTTGAAAGGTGAAAAAGTGAAACCACGCGTCGAAATAAGCGTAAAACTGGATTTCATCGAAACAAATCTGGTTGAATCAGGTGGGGCGGGCAATCCTCTGCCCGCCGTCGGCGCGCACGGAGTGACGCGCCCTACCACCGCAGGTTTGCCGCACAATTACGTCACCGAACCGCATCATCGCATCGAGATTTACCGCAAGCTTGCGCAGGCGAATGAAAAATCCGCGCTGGAAAATTTGCAGAAGGAATTGCGCGACCGTTTCGGGCTGCTGCCGCCGCCGGCTGAATTGCTGCTGGCTGTGGCCGAACTTAAAATTCTCGCCAACGAAAAAACCGTGACCGCCATTGAAGTGAACGATGATAAATTGATGCTCACGCGCCACGGCGATTTCATCACGCTCGGCGG
>PLZL01000093.1 GCA_003152145.1 Limisphaerales bacterium | reverse complement strand
GTCACACTTGGGGGCGGCATTGAATTTCTCCAGGCTGGCGTCCAGATGAAGGATTTTCTGACCAACATCATGCTGCAACGCTCCCGGCGGCACCGGCGTTAACGTCCCGCCCATGCCGAGAAATCCGCCGCTGGAAATAATCACCTGCACGATCCGGCCGGATTCCACGTCCACCGCGAGATTTTCCACCTTGCCGAGTTTTTCGTCCTGATAGTTTTTGACGGTCATCCCGATGACGTCGCTGGCCTTGGCCGTGTCATTTAGCCGGTCCGTCCGTGCAATGCGAGGCATTTGGTTACGGGAGTAGGTTTGTCCATCCGTTTTAGGGTTGGATGTGTCTTGGGCCAGGGCCGAGAACGCCAGAACCGAGGCGGCAGAGGCACTGACGATGATTTGCAAGTTTCGTTTCATAAAGTTTTTTCTTTCGCGCTTAAGTTTTGCAAAGAGTTTTCCTTTGTCATGCGTCCAGAATAGGCACGGAACCGTTTGAGGGCTATGGGGTGTTACCCTACCTCGAATCAAGACCGGATTCCAATGCGGTGAACCTCGCCGCGCGCATCCGTAAAATGGACTGCGAAGTGGAATACATCACATATCCCAAACGCGGTCACGCCTCGGTGGTGGTGACGCTGGCGTCGCCGTATCACTGGCTCGCGCCAGTGCTGGAGGATGCGACGGACTATTTTAACCGGCATTGATGGAAGGAGGATGCGATACTTTCAGCGGCGGATGGGTAACAAAACACTGTCAATACTTGCCACATTTGGCAAACGGACCCGTCTTCATTCAGCTTGTCCAACAACCCATACTGTCTGCGTGACATAAAATATCATTCATCATCACTTGTCAGGGAGGCCAAACTCTTTTTTGAAATGAGCGTATATGAGCGCGGCTGCACGATGGGCTTAAACAGGAGGAAGTGGCTTTTTTGTTGGGCTTCAAAGGCGAAGATAAGGGAATCAAGGTGTGTCGTGACGAAAATTTCACCCGCGAGCCAAGCCTTCGGTCGGCGCTGGCGTATGAGGCGATATATGGACGACCGGTTCGCGAACTTTTTGCCGGCCTGTATCAACAGATCGAACAGGACGTGGCTAAACGAGCCAAAGTCCTCACTTACCGGAAAGTTGGGAATCAGAACCCAAAGAGGCATCAGGCGCTTGCAAATTGGGTTTCAAAAGCCATTGCATAATCCATCGCAAACATGAATCAAACAACATCAAAGGATTTTCGTATTTTAGCTATCGCACTTTCCGCCAAAGGCTTTGGTTTTGTCGTCATGGAAGGGCAGAAAGCGATTATTGAATTCGGTCGCCGGGTGGCGGATGGGGACAAAAATGCCCAATCCATTGCCAAGATGAAAAAGCTGCTTAATTTTTACCGGCCCGGCGTATTGGTGCTTCAAGATGTGGAGGCCAAAGGCTCGCGACGGTATCCCAGGATCAAAACGCTAAACCGGCAAATCAAAAGGGTGGCGGAGAAGCACAAGATTAAGGTGAAACTTATTTCAAAAAAACAATTGCGGAGCTTGTTGCTTGGCAATCCAAGAGGGACGAAGCAAGAAATGGCAGAAATGCTCGCGATGCAGTTTCCAGATGAACTTGCTTCGCGTTTGCCGGCGAAACGCAAACCATGGAAAAGCGAAGATGCCCGCATGGACATTTTTGATGCGGTGGCGCTGGCTGTGGTGTTTCGGCTGAAGGGGGCAACCCAGGGTAGTCGCGTTGCTCCAACCCTGGGCTATCTTCTTTTGCTCCGTTGGAGCATCGGTCAAGCTTCGCGCCTTTGCGTCTTTGCGTTGAAAAATCTTCGGCGAATCGTTCACGCCTTCGCGTAAAGCTCGTTTCCCTTCTCGGCAAACTCTTTGGACTTTTCTTCCATCCCCTTTTTCAACGCCTCTTCCTCGGCGATGCCTTGCTCCGCTGCATATTTCCGCACGTCCTCCGTTATCTTCATGCTGCAAAAATGTGGCCCGCACATGGAACAGAAATGAGCCGTCTTCGCTCCCTCTTGCGGCAACGTCTCGTCATGAAATTCACGAGCCGTTGTTGGGTCAAGGGACAGGTTAAACTGGTCTTCCCACCTGAACTCGAATCTGGCTTTCGATAGCGCATTGTCGCGGTATTGAGCACCCGGATGTCCCTTCGCCAAGTCCGCCGCGTGCGCCGCAATTTTGTAGGCAATCACGCCGTCCTTGACATCTTTCTTGTTGGGCAATCCCAAATGCTCTTTCGGGGTCACGTAGCAGAGCATCGCGCAGCCATACCAGCCGATCATTGCCGCGCCGATGCCGCTGGTGATGTGGTCGTAGCCGGGCGCGATGTCGGTGGTGAGCGGTCCGAGCGTATAGAACGGCGCTTCGTGACACCACTCAAGTTGTTTCGCCATGTTCTCTTCAATCATGTGGAGCGGAACGTGACCCGGCCCTTCATTCATTACTTGCACGCCATGCGCCCACGCGCGCTCGGTGAGTTCGCCCTGCACTTTGAGTTCGCCGAATTGCGCTTCGTCGTTGGCGTCGGCAATCG
>PLZL01000214.1 GCA_003152145.1 Limisphaerales bacterium | reverse complement strand
GGCGCGGCCTGCACAAGGCGTTTCTGGACAACGTGGGGCGCACACCGGGACAGGAGCTCCAGCGTGTGCGGATTGAGCGGGCCAAACGGCTGCTGGCAGAAGCCGATTACAAGCTGGCGATGCTCGCCAGTTTGTGCGGTTATCGAAACGCCAACAGCTTCTGTGTGGCCTTCAAACAGGCAATGGGAATGTCGCCGAAACAATTCCGCGAAACCGTCGTGCATTGATGCGCCGGGACACATTTTTCAAGCCTCTTTGCAACATTTTGTATCACTCGAAAGTTGACAGTTGGTCGCTTCTGGTTCATAATTCGCTGAAATCAACCCAAAGAAAGCCGTATGAAAATTAATTCACGTGGGCAAGTTGTCATCGCCATCCTCGCCTTTGGTCTAACCGCGCCGCTGGCCGTCATGGCCCAAACAACGGTGTTCAACGACACATTTGCAAGCGGCAGCACGGTGCAGAGTGCAAGCCCGGCAGACCCGACCGCCAATTCAACCGGCTACGAGTATTTTCAGCAGGGCGGCAATCCCACGACGCCCACGGTTGCTGCCAACGACCTGCATCTGGCCGGACGGACGACAACCAGTTCCATTTCCGAAGTTCAAGCCCTTTTTACAACCACGCCGGTCGCGCTTACGACGATTGGAGACTGGATTGATTTAACCGTTGTGTTCACGGACAATCAAAACATTCTGGTTGGTGGCACAACCTCTTCTTTGAACGTAGGATTATTTAATTCTGGCGGAGTAAAACCGGTTCAAGGTGTAAGACTTGATACTTCTGGTTCTGGCACTGGCGGTGCAATCGGCTGGAATGGATATGTCGGTCGTATCTTTGGTGATGGTAATGCCAGGGTTTATACGCGTGCGCCGCAGGGCGCGGGGCTTACTAATCCAAATCAAAGTCAGGATTTGTTGTTCAATGGAGCAAGTGGTAGTTCAACTTACAATAATCCTGCGGGTGTGACGGTTGGCAGTGTCTTAACAACTTTTACGGGCGGTCTTACCGCAGCCTCAACCTACACGCTGGATTATCAGATTATGCTTTCAGCGGCTAGCACTCTGACAATCAGCAATGCCCTTTACAGCGGCAATTCCGTTGCTGGCACCCCCCTCTTTAGTCAGATTGTGACAGCGAGCGGGGCAACCTTTGTGACCAACTCCTTTGACGGATTAGCTCTCGGCTGGCGTTTCAACAGCACCTCTGCAGCAAACAGCATTGATGTCAGTTCGATAAACGTGAACGATTTAGTCCAGGTGGTTGTTCCCGAACCCGGCACGGTTGCCTTGCTGGGCGGCGGCGCCCTTCTGGCGGTTTTCCTCCGTCGCCGGCAGTCGCGCAATTGAAAATTCAAGGTGATAAATTTCGAGGCGCTGGAGAAATTCCAGCGCCTTTTTGATTTCATAATCCGCAACCGGCACCTTTGGCAATTTTGCCCAAAAGAAAGCGCCAAACCTCCGCCGGCTGAATCGCATGATTATTCGTTCGCTTTTGGATTCCAGCCGTCCGAACCGCCGAGCACTTTTTCAACCGTGATTTTTTGTGCCTCGGCTGCAGTTAATCGTTTCGTCCAGCCCGGACGATTCGTCGGACTCGCACCCGCGCCGGTGCTGTTGAATTCGGCGTAGCGCGCCGTCTGGTGCGCCTCCGGCTTTTTCCAATCATTCCAGCCTTCCGGCCGGACCACGTCCGACATCTCCGTGTTCAGGAAAATCGTGCTCGCGTAAATCCGCCAAGGCCGTCCAAGAACAGTTTTAACGCCGGGCTTGTCACCGGTGATTTTGCAATTCGAGAAGACATAGCCGAACGGCTGGTCCACCGGCGTCGAGGCGGCGGTGATGTAGCCGTCGCGCAGACAATTGATGCGGCACTTCTCGAACCACGCCGTCGCCGCGCCGAAAATGAAATCCACGTGGCCGCAGATATAGCAATTTTCAAAATACTGCCGTCCGCGATTGAGCAGAATCGTGTCCTGCCAGCCGAGAAAGCGGCAATTGCGAAACCCCGCGCGGTCGCCATCAATGCGGATGGCGAGCGCCTGGCCGACCGGCCCGGCGGAATTCTCGAACGTGAGGTTTTCCGCGATGAAATCGTCCGCGTCAATCGTCGTCGAAGGCGTCTTGAAGGTGCCGATGGGTTTGCCCTCGGCGTTTGTGATGCCGGCATAAAGATTGAAAGTGAGGATGGTGTTCGTTGGATTTTCACCGACGAGTTTGAAAAACCTTTTTTCGCGCTGGATATAAATCAGCTCCTTGTAAACACCCGGCTTGATGTGGATGACGACGGGATTATTGCTGCTGCCCGAAGGCACGGCCATGATGGCTTCCTGCACCGTCTTGAACTGGCCGCTGCCATCCGGCGTGACCACCAGATTCGTTTGCGCGGCGAGCGGTTCGCTCGCGATGAAGAGCGCGAAAGCCAGCAAGCATAAAACAACTTTCGCCGCCGCCCTTCGCGAGAGAAGGAAGATTTTTTTCATAGGAACAACCCGTTGCCCATGGTCGTCACATGCCTCGTCTAAGGCAATTCCAAAAGATAAAACGTCTGCGGAGAAGTGGGGCCGAAGGCATTAGTAAAGATGAACTGGCCGTTCCCGTCAAACTGGTTGGTGGCCACCGGCGTCCACTGGGCCGGCGGCAGCGCGAGGTTGGTCGCCGCCAAAACATAAACCGAGTTGCTGGGCGGGCCGTTGGTGGCATTGAAGACAAAGCCGCCGGTGGTGGACAGAATGCCGGCAGTGAACACCGGTGAGGGCGGTGTCTGCGCCAGCAGGTTGACTTGGGCAGGAGTGTTGGTGTTGAGGCTGTAAAGGTAGTTGAAACCCGCCGGCTTGCCGGCCAGCGCAGGCAAATTGCCGTTGAGTTTGCCAGCATAAGTCAGCAGCGTGTAGGCGCCATTGGTGAATCCGACGCCGTTGGTGACGTTGATGGTGCCACCAAGTGTCAGGTTGCTAATCACGGAAACCGTTGCCGCGTTTGAGCCGAGAGTAAAATTCAAGACGGTTGAAGGGAATACCGTCAGACTGTTGCTGACTATAAACTTCGCCGAGCCGAGTGTGAGCGGTCCGTTGTCGAAACAATTGGTGTTTTTGAGCGAAGCCTGTGCGTTGAAGACAACAAAGCTATTACCGCAGCCGCTGGTGGTCAGGCCATCGAGAGCGAACAGCGAATTCGTCGGCACGCTGTTGGAGACAATGACCTGCGCATTGAACAGCCATAAATTCGTATTGTTGCCGCCGACTTTCGAATCAATCAGTTGAACGCCGCTGGCGTTGTAGATTTCAAACGGCCGGGACGCAGAAACATTGACGTGATTGAAAACGATGTTCGTGGCGGGCATTTCTGTGCGCGACCAAATGATCGCTGCCGGATAACTGCCAACCGACGTGGCGGTGATGTTGCTGAACGTGATGTTACGGTAAATTGGCGTCTCGCCGGTGACCGTGGCGGCATTGGTGCTGGCGGCGATGGCCGGCGAAATGCCACTAGGCGTGCCATACCAGTGGTAATAGGCGTAAACTGTGATCGGAAAATTCACGTTGGTGATGCCAATGTTGTAATACGAAATGTTTTGCACCACACCGCCGCGGTCGTTGTCGGACTTGATGCGGATGCCGTTGACGGCGCCGCTGATAGTGCAGTTGATGACAGTGATGTTGGAAACGCCGCCGCTGTCGGTGTAACTGCCGATGGAAATACCGTGGCCGGTGCCGTAGGTGTTGTTCGTGACGAGCACATCGTGGGTCCCGCCGCCGCAGGTGAAATCATCGTCACCCACGCTGATGTTGCAGTTTTGAACCAAGATGTTCGTCCCGGCGACATCGCACGCATCCGTGTTTGGTGAGGACGAAGGCGCCCGAATGGTGACGTTTTGAACGGTGGAATTGCCCGACTTGCTGCCGCTGATGGCGATATGAAACATCGGCGAATTGGACAGGGTCACATTTTGAATCAGCAGACGGTTGCAACTGGACGGAGAAATCATTCGCGGACGGGGCGCGCTGGGAAACGGCCACCAGGCCGCGCCCTGGCCGTCAATCGCCCCCGACCCGCTGATCTCGATGTCGTGCAGGTTCGATCCGGAAATAAAAGTGGTTCCGGTGTTGGTTCCGCCCGGATACTGCCCCAAAGGCAGCATCCGCAGAATCGCACCCGCGTCGATCTGCAGATTGACGTTGTTGCGGAGCACAATCGGCCCGCACAAATATGCGTTTGTCCCCGGCGGTATTTCCACCGTGCCGCCGGCTGCGCCATTGGTCGTCCCGCCCGCTGCCGCCGCGACGATGGCATTGGAAATGGCGATCGTGTTGTCGGTCGAGTTGTCGAATTTCGCGCCGTAGGCCGCGTTGGTAATGACGATGATATTGTTGGTGTTGATGACCGGCAATGCGGGCGCGGCCAGTGCCATTCCTGCAATCCACAACATTCCCACAACGGGCATCCCGATCCGGATGCCCGTTTGCCAATGGAAATTTGCAGACTCCAATCCCATATAATTTGCCACGCTGGAAACCTCAGGACTTTACAGCACATTCCCGTCAAAAGCGATTCCAAGATTGCATGAGGTTGCATGAGTATTGCCAATCCCACCCACAAGGCTGCATACTGATGCGACGTCTTCTTGAATCGGAAACAGAAACCTGACCTAATGGCAAAACGTGAACAGGGATGGTTCGCAACCCGTGCGATCCAGCCACGTCCCTTTCACTCAATGCACAACTTTCAAGATTAAATGCAGCACAAGGGGATGGCAAAATTGCTTCTCCGGTTGTATCTTGCATAAGAAAATTCACCGATTTGGATAAAAAGACATGACGTTCATTCCCATTCCCCGTGACGATTGTTCGGCGGCGCATTTTGCCTCAACGCTTCATGTGTTTACTCCGAAGCGCCCGTGGCGATGCCGGTTGGCTGGGATCTTCATGGTTGTTGCCACCGCGCTGGCAGGCCGTGCCGCAACCGTGTTGGACGACACGTTTGCCGACGGGACGCGCAACAATCAAAATCTGCCGACCAATGCGGCGTGGTATGTTTCCAGCAGTTCGTCGTGGGTCACCGCGACCAACGGAATGACGTTGACGATGGGCAGCACCGCCATTCTCGGAGTGAGCTATTTCGGCGCGAATTCCAGCAGCCCGGTTTCGCTCGGGGTCGGCGACACACTCACGGCCACGATCAAATTTACGTTCAGCGGCGTGGCAGCGGGCAACACCTCCGGCGGTTTCAGAATCGGCTTGTTTGATTTTGCCGATTCGACCCTGTCGCCAAAGTGGGCGACCGCCGACCTCTCCAGCAACAGCGGCCAGGGCAGCGGCGTTCAGGGTTACGCACTGTTCCAAAGCATGGGGGCGACGTTCAACAACACTTCGCCGATGGACATCCGCAAGCGCACGACGACCAGCGACTCTTCATTGCTTGGCACCAGCGGCGACTACACCTCGCTCGGCAGCGGGCCGGGAAGCACGAACGGCTTCGGCGGGTTCGTCGCCGGCACGCAATACATCCTGCAGCTTTCCGTTCTGCGTTCCAACTCCGCCATGCTCGTCATCACGGCCACATGGCAGAACGCGACGAACAACGCGAGCATGACCTGGTCCGTCACCGACACAGGCGCCACGGGCTTTAATTTTGATGGGATTGGATTTCGCCCTTCTTCCGCAGCCACGACCGCCTCGACCATCATCTTCAATGAAGTGAAGGTGGATGTGACCAGCGCGGGATCGCCGCCGTCCATCAGCTTTTCGCCGGTGGACGTTTCGGCCTATACCGGACAGAGCGCGTTTTTCAGCGTGGTGTCCGACGGCAGCGCGCCGTTGAGTTATCAATGGTATTTCAACACCAACACACCGCTGCCCGACGCGACGAATTCCTCGCTTACGCTGACCAATTTGCAAACCACCAATTCCGGCGCTTACTTTGTCATCGTCACGAATTCCTTCGGCTCGGACACGAGCGAGGTGGCGCAATTGACCGTGACCGTGCCGGTGGAGCCTACGATTCTCACCGATCCGCAAAGCCTGACCGTGCAGCCCGGCGCGAGCGCGACCTTCAACGTGTCGGCGGGTGGCTCGACGCCATTGAGCTATCAATGGTATTTCAACACCAACACGCCGATTGTCGGAGCCAACAACTCATCGCTGACGATCAACAATGTCCAAACGACGAACGCCGGAACTTATTCGGTCGTGGTCAACAATCTGGCCGGCTCGACGACGAGTTCCAACGCCGTGTTGACCATCAACACAAATCCCGTTGCGCCATCGTTTGTGACGCAGCCGGCTTCCGTCATCGTGCTGGCCGGCGGCAATGCCGGTTTCAGCGCGGCGGCGTCCGGCACGGCGCCGATTTATTATCAGTGGCTGAAAAATGGTTCGCCGATTTCCGGCGCGACGGCAACCACGCTCAATTTTACCAATGTGCAAAATTCTGATTCGGGCACCTACTCGCTCGCCGCGTCCAACAGCGTCGGCACGGCGGCCAGCAGCAACGCGACGCTGACCGTGACCACCTCCGTGGCCCTGCCGGACACGGCTTACAATCTGACCGGCTTCGCTGCGGGCACGACCGGCGGCGGCGTGATTGCAGACACTGATCCGGCTTATCGCAAAGTTTATACCGCGCTCGACCTGGCGAACGCGCTCGTTTCCGCATACAAAACCGCGGGTTCGGTAAAGGTCATCGAAATCATGAACGACCTCGACCTCGGCTGGAATGAAATCGGGAGCGCCGTGCAAACCCTGGCTTCAACTCCGTTCCGCTCGCACAATGCGCCGCTGCTGCATCCGCGATTGCTCGTGACCGGCGTCAGTTTGATTGACATCAAGCCGAGAAGCGGCCTGACCATTTTTTCCGCCAACGGCGCGACGGTCCGCCATGCGACGTTCAACATCAAAAGCGCGGCAAATATCATCGTGCGCAATTTGAAATTCGACGAGATGTGGGAGTGGGACGAGGCGAGCAAGGGACAATACGACAAGAACGATTGGGACTTTATTGACCTCGGCAACGGCGGCTCGGTCAGCAACATCTGGGTGGATCATTGCACCTTCACCAAGTCTTACGACGGCATCCTCGACACCAAGGCCGGCAGTTCGGCCATCACGATTTCGTGGTGCAAATACACCGGCGACGATGGTGCGACAAACACAAACAGCTGGGTTCGCCAGCAAATTTCTTCGCTCGAATCGAACCGGACGAGTTACGCGTTTTATAATTTTCTTCGCAACAACGGATTCAGCACCGGGGACATCATCACGATCATCCAGGGGCATGACAAAACTCATCTGGCGGGCGCAAATGATCTCGACCCTAACAATGCGACCCTCTCGATGACGTTTCATCACCTGTGGCTGAACAGCGTGTGGGATCGTTGTGTGCCGCGCCTGCGCGCCGGCAACGTGCATGATTACAACATCTACGCGGACGACACATCGGTGCTGGCGGCCAAGAACCTGCGCAATGCGCGCGCGGCGGTGATGAGCGCGGCCAGCCAAAACACGTTGAACAACACCTACAGTTTCAATCCGCCCATCAATGGCAGCATCTCCACCGAAAACGGCGCGTTGCTGGTGGAAAAATCTGTTTACATTGATTGCCTCACGCCATTGCGCAACAACCAGACCGATCCGTCGAATCCGGCCTACACAGGAAAAATTCTCGCGCTCGACACGATTTACAAGATGAATTGGGCGTTCTTTCGCGGCAACAGCACCGATCCCGGCGGCACCAACACGCTGGGGCCGGTGCAGGCGCCGGTGATTCCATTCTCGTGGAATCTGCCCGGAAACCAGTTACCCTACACGTGCTCGATGGACGATCCGAGCCAGTTGCCGGCCATCGTTGCCGTCGGCGCGGGCGCGGGCGCGGTGACATGGGCGAAAACAAACTGGCTGCTCACGACTTACGCGCCGACCGCGCCGGTCATCCTCGCGCAACCGCAAAACCAGACGGTCACGCCCAGCAACAGCGTCAGCTTCACCGTGGTTGTGTCTGGCAGCGCGCCGCTGGCTTATCGGTGGTATTTGAACACCAACACGCCGGTTGCGAACGCCACCAACTCCACGCTCACATTGGGCAATGTGCAGCCCACCAACGCGGGCGCTTACTCGGTGGTCGTGACCAACGTGGCCGGTTCAATCGCCAGCACCAACGTGTTCCTTACGGTGTCGGCGGGCGCATCGGCCCCGCCGCAACTGTCAAACTCCGTTTTCAGTAACGGCGTTTTCAGCCTGACCATCAACGGCGATTCGGGCCCGGAATACATTGTGCAGGCATCCACAAACCTCACAGATTGGACCGGCATTTTCACCAATCACTCCCCCACCCCGCCGTTCGTCTGGAGCGATTCCAACGCCAGCAACTTCGACCGGCGCTTTTACCGGATTCAGCTTGGCCCGTGATTGCAGGACGCCGGCACCTCGCGTTCGGACAGGTCAAGTGGCTCTGCCAGCTTTCCGCGCCACTCTGCGTAATGAAGCAATTGCCTTCCATGATTTGTTTCAGCAATCGCCGGAGACAGGCCGGGCTTTGCGCCGGCATATTCGCCTGTGCGGCTCGCACCGCCAAAGGTCACGGCCTCTGGACTCCATTTTGATTTGCCCGCGCCACGTTTTGAAATACGATGCGGGAACCTTGACGCCATGAACTCATTTCGCAACCAACGCCTCCGCGACCACGCCTTGCCCATGAGCACCACATGGCTGTTCAATGACATCGCCGAGGCCAAGGGCAAACAGGAATTGTTCACCCGTCAGTCGCCGCAAGTGCTCAAGGCGCTCCGCGAAGCGGCTATCATCCAAAGCNNTCCGCTCGTCCTCGGCAACACCAAACCCCGCGACCGCTCCGAACAGGAAGTGCAGGGCTACCGCCGCGCGTTGAACGAAATCCACACGCGCCACGAGAAACTGCCCGTCACGCCGGACACGCTCAAACACCTGCACGCCCTCTGCCAGGCCGCCAGCGGCGACGCCGGGCAATTCAAGCGCATTGACAACGAAGTCATTGAACTCGTTCCCGGTGCTGCGCCGGTGATTCGCTTCCGTTGCGTGACGGCCAGGGAAACTCCCGCCGCCGTGGACGAACTCTGTCTGCTCTACCGCCACGCGCTCGATCAGGACAACATCCCGCCGTTGATTGCCATCGCCTCGTTGATTTTGGATTTTCTTTGCATTCATCCATTCCGCGATGGCAACGGCCGCGTCTCCCGTCTGCTCACATTACTGGCGCTTTATCAGCACGGCTACGAAGTCGGGCGTTACATCAGCTTGGAGCGCCTCGTCGAAGAATCGAAGGAGGATTACTACGAATGTCTCACCCGCAGTTCCCAACGCTGGCACGAAGGCAAACATGAGCTGACACCGTGGATGAATTTCCTGCTCGCCATCATCCGCCGGGGTTACACCGAGTTTGAAAATCGCGCCGGGCAGATCAAAGCGCCGCGCGGCGCGAAAACCGCGCTCGTCGAACAGGCGATCAACTCTTTTCCCGCCCAATTCAGCATCGCGGAGATTGAACGAATCTGCCCGGGTGTCAGCCGCGATATGCTCCGGCATATTTTCAACCGTTTGCAGCGGAAAAAACAAATCAGCTGTGTGCGGCGCGGTCGTAACTCGTTGTGGCAAAAGAGATAATAATGAAACTAGGTAATACCGCTTAATTGCGTAATAAACTAGGTAATAACTCCACATCTGATGAAATTGAACCTCGTATCAAACCCATTTCAACCCTTAAAAGAGGGTAAAAAAGAGGGTAACAAGTCCTCCCGTAGTCAATGACTCCCGAAGAAAAGGCCCGCGAACAGATAGACGCCCAACTTGCCGCGTCAGGCTGGGCTGTCCAGACAAAGGACAAAATCAATCTCTCTGCTGCGCGTGGCGTCGCCATTTGCGAGCTGTCTTTCGCCACCGGCGAACCGGATTACACGCTTTTCGTTGATGCCAAAGCCCTCGGCACGGTCGAGGCCAAACCCGAAGGCCACTCCCTCGTTGGCGTTGAAGAGCAATCCACAAAATATGTCGTTGGCGTTCCTGCCGATCTGCCCGCGTGGCGCAAACCGCTCCCGTTCTGCTACGAAAGCACCGGCAGCGAAACCCGTTTCACCAACCGCCTCGACCCCGACCCGCGCAGCCGCAACGTCTTCGCCTTTCATTGCCCCGAAACTTTGCTCGCCTGGGTGCAGCAGGAAAAACAGCTTGCCCAACGCCTTCGCGAATTGCCACCGCTTGCAGCAGGTTCTCTTTGGCTCGCGCAGATCGAAGCGATCACCGGTCTGGATAAATCCTTCGCTGCCGGTCTTCTTCGCGCGCTCATCCAGATGGCCACCGGCTCGGGCAAGACCTACACCGCCGTCAATTTCACTTACCGCCTCGTGAAATACGCCGGCGCGCGCCGCGTCCTGTTTCTCGTGGATCGCGGCAATCTTGGCCGGCAGACGCTCAAGGAGTTCCAGCAGTTCGTCTCGCCCGTGAACAACTACAAGTTCACCGAGGAATACATCGTCCAGCATCTTAACAGCAACAAGCTCGACAAATCCGCGCGTGTCGTCATCAGCACGATCCAGCGCATTTACTCCATGCTCAAGGGCGAGCAAGAACCCGCGCCCGACCTCGACGACCTGCCCATCGAATCTGCCGAAACTCTTTTCAAAAAACCGGTCCCGGTCGAATACAACCCCGATTTCCCCATCGAGGAATTCGATTTCATCATCACGGATGAATGTCACCGCTCCATCTACAAACTCTGGCGGCAGGTGCTCGAATACTTCGACGCCTCGCTCATCGGCCTCACCGCCACGCCGTCCAAGCAGACCTTCGGCTTCTTCAATCAAAATCTTGTAATGGAATACGGCCATGAAAAGGCCGTGACCGATGGCGTCAATGTCGGCAGCGACATCTACCGCATCCAGACGAAGATCACCGATAGTGGCTCGAAGGTGGACGCTGGTTTCTTCGTGGACAAACGCGACCGCCAGACGCGCAAGGTCCGCTGGGAACAGCTCGATGATGTGCTCGCCTACGATGCCACGCAGCTTGACCGCGACGTCGTCGCCCCGGACCAGATTCGCACCGTGCTTGAAACCTTCCGCGACAAGCTTTTCACCGAGATTTTTCCCGGTCGCACCGATGTTCCGAAAACCTTGATTTTCGCCAAGGACGACACCCACGCCGACGACATCGTCCGCATCTGCCGCGAAGTGTTTGGCAAAGGTAACGACTTCTGCCAGAAAATCACCTACCGCACCGGCTTCGTCCGGATCGTGGAAAAAGAAACCCAGCCCGACGGCAAGGTGATCGAGAAATCCATTTGGAAGCGCGCGTCAAGCCTGTCGCCCGATGAAATCCTCAGCGCCTTTCGCAACAGCTATTTCCCGCGCATTGCCGTCACCGTGGACATGATCGCCACCGGCACGGACATCAAACCGCTGGAAATCGTCTTCTTCATGCGCAGTGTCGCATCGAAGAATTTCTTCGAGCAGATGAAAGGCCGTGGCGTGCGCGTGGTGTCCGACACCGAGATGGAACAGGTCAATCCCGGCATCAAACGCAAGACTCGCTACGTCATCGTGGACGCCGTCGGCGTGTGCGAACGGGTGCAGACCGAATCCCGTCCGCTGGAAAAGAAACCCACCGTCAGTTTTGAAAAACTCCTCGATGCCGCCGCGCTGGGCACGACCGAAATCGCCGCCGTCGAATCGCTCGCTGGCCGCCTCATCCGTCTGGAACGCCGCTTCGATGCCGAGGTGGCAGCCGAAGTCGTGCAGACCGCCAAAGGCCAGACCCTCGCGCAGATTTCCAAAGGCATGTTGAGCGCGATTGACCCGGACGAAATCCAGGCCCAGGCCAAGCAGGGCAAAGCCGAGTATCACGAGCCGACGGAGAAAGAAATTAGTGCAATTCGTGAAATTCGTGTCAAACAGGCCCTCGCCCCGCTCGCCACCAACCCCGACCTCCGCAACCTGCTCAAGAAAATCGCCAAGGCCGCAGACCAGACCATTGACATCATTTCTCGCGACACGCTGATTTACGCCGGCCCTGCACAGAAAAGCACGCAGACCAGCGCCCAGCTCGCCACCTCGTTCCGCGAATACATTGAGCAGCACAAGGCCGAAATCACTGCGTTGCAAATCCTTTACAGCCGCCCGTTCAAACAGCGCCTCACCGAACCGATGCTCAAGGAACTGGAAAAGAAACTGCGCGACAACCACGCNNCCCGTGCTCGCGCCCTTCGCCGACTCCGTGACCGAACGGTTCAACGAATGGCTCATGGACAAGGCCAAGGCCCACGCTCAACAATCAAGCATCAACAATCAACCCGCTGGTCCGGTTTTCACACCGGAGCAGCTTTCATGGCTGAATTTGATTCGCGACCACATCGCCACGGCCATTAGCATTGAGCCGGAAGATTTCGAGCGCGCACCGTTCAACCAGCGCGGCGGCTTGGGCAAAGCGCATCAACTGTTCGGGAATGACTTGAATCGCATTCTGGATGAACTCAATCTGAAGCTCGTCGCATGAGCAAACCTGTCAAAAAAATCAAATCTGTTGCTTACGCCGGCGGCGACTACACCGGCTTGATCACCGGTGTCAGCGAATTGCTGGAGGCCGCGCGCCGCGCCAGTGTGCGCACCGTCAATGCGTTCATGACGGCGACGTATTGGGAAGTCGGTCGGCGTATCGTGGAATTTGAACAGGGCGGTGAGAAACAGGCGGTCTATGGCGAATCGTTGTTGTTACGTCTGGCCGATGACTTGACGTCCCGCTTCGGCAAGGGGTTCGGAAAGAGCAATCTTTTCCTGATGCGGAAGTTCTATCTGGCATCGGCGCAAATATTCCAGACACCGTCCGGAAAATTAGCTGCCAGCTCCAGTGTGACACCAATATTCCAGACACTGTCTGGAATATTCGACGACCCAAAACGAGCGACAGCGTCGCTCGAATCGCAGGGTTCTCAGAAAAGCCAGACACTGTCTGGCGAATCCACCGCAAGCGAAAAACGTTCGACACTGCCGAACGAATTGGCAGAGGCGGCAATTGCGCAGACAGTGTCTGCCAAATCTTCGGATGCGATTCGCCCGACACCGTCGAGCATTTCCGAGACGTCGTCTCGGAAAATGCAGACACCGCCTGCACAATTTAACCTCGCCGACCGCGCCCGCGCGTTTCCGTTGCCGTGGTCGCATTATGTTTTGCTCATCAGCCGCAGCCGCTCGCCCGAGGCGTTTGCGTTTTATCACGCCGAAGCCCTGCGCGGCGGCTGGTCCGTGCGCCAGCTTCAGCGGCAGATGGACAGCCAGTTCTACGAACGCACCGCCCTCTCGCGCAACAAAGCCGCCATGCTCGCCAAAGGCGCGAAGCCGCAGCCCGGCGATGCCGTCAGCGCCGACGAGGAAATCCGCCATCCGCTCGTCCTCGAATTTCTCGGCCTGCGCGACGAATACTCCGAGACCGACCTGGAGGACGCCCTCATCCGCCACCTCGAAACCTTCCTTCTCGAACTCGGCAACGACTTCGCCTTCGTCGGCCGCCAGCGCCGGCTGCGCATTGACGACGAATGGTATCGCGTGGACCTGCTGTTCTTCCATCGCCGCCTGCGCTGCCTCGTCATCCTGGATTTGAAACTCGGCCGGTTCAGCCATGCCGATGCCGGGCAGATTTACCCCGTGAGATATGAGGAACTTCCACTACGTTTACGTGCTGAAAAGCATGTCCGACGGCAACTTCTACGTCGGCTACGCCAACGATCTTCGCCGACGAATGGAGCAGCACAACGACGGCTCTGTTCGATCCACCACGAACCGCCGTCCCCTCGAACTCGTTTACTACGAGGGGTGTCGCAGCCGGGAAGATGCGACAAAACGCGAGAAGTATCTCAAGACCGCATGGGGCAAGCGATACATCAAAACCCGCCTTGCTGGTTATCTCACGGGGTGATCCTGTATCTGAACTATGCCCGCGAACACTGGATGCAACCCGGTGAAAATCCGCCCGTCGGCGTCATCCTGTGTTCCGGCAAAAGCGAGGCGCTCGTGCGCTACGCCACCGACGCGCTGCCCAACAAACTGCTCGTCCGCGAATACCTCACCGCGCTGCCGGATGAAAAAGTTCTCGCCGCCGAACTCGAAAAGACGCGCAAGCAACTGGAGTCGCGGAAATGAATGGCGTGGCCATCAGCATTGAGCGGGAGGATTTGGAGTTGTCGCCTTTAAATCAACTCGGCGGCTTGGGCAAGGCGCATCAACTCTTCGGCGAACAACTGCCCAAGCTGCTCGATGAACTCAACGAGGCGCTGGCGGCATGAGTGCGGAGGAAACAAAATCTGCGCAGGGTTGGAGCAATGCAAAACTTTCTGATTTGCTGACCGTGCTTCGCGGTGTGACCTACAAAAAGGAACGCGCGGCAAAAGAGCCGATGGTTGGCCTGCTTCCAATTCTTCGCGCGAATAACATACAAGATGGATTGGTGTTTGAAGACCTCGTCTATGTTCCCGAAGACTGCGTGTCTGAAACCCAAATGCTTCGGTCGGGTGACATCATCATCGCCGCGTCGAGTGGAAGCCGTCACATTGTTGGCAAGGCCGCGCAACTTAAGACTGACTGGCGCGGATCATTTGGCACATTCTGTTTTGGCCTTCGCCCAAAACCTGGAGTTAATCCGAGCTATTTGTCTTGGTTTCTCCAAACGTCGGAATATCGGCATCAAGTTTCAGAACTTTCGGCGGGTGTGAACATCAACAATCTGCGCGCGACGCACATTGAGGAAATTCCAATTGCTGTTGCTCCGCCAGATGAACAGCGGCGGATAGTGGCGGAGATTGAGAAGCAATTCACGCGGCTGGAGGCGGGGGTGGCGGCGTTGCGGCGGGTGCAGGCCAACCTCAAACGCTACCGCGCCGCCGTCCTCAAAGCCGCCTGCGAAGGCCGCCTCGTCCCCACCGAAGCCGAACTGCATCGGAAACTCAAAACCAAAAATTCAAAACTCGAAACTGGAGAGCAGCTCCTCGCCCGCATCCTCACCGAGCGCCGCCAAAACTGGCAGGGCCGTGGCGAATACAAAGAACCTGCCGCCCCCGACACGACGGAGCTAACCCCACTTCCAGAAGGTTGGGTGTGGACAAACATCGAGCAACTGCGCGTGTTCTCTCTTTATGGGCCGCGTTTTTCGAGCGACGATTATGCGGAGGACGGCTACATCGTTTTGCGGACGACTGATATCAGCGAATCCGGCAAGGTGGATGCAACCAAAGCGCCTCGCCTCCGCCTCTCAAAGGATGAATTTGAGAGGTATCGAGCGAAACGCGGCGACCTCCTTGTAACTCGCACTGGCAGCTTGGGAACGTTGGCCATCTTCGACGACGACGCTGAGGCGATTCCGGGTGCTTACTTGATTCAGTTTCGTTTGGCGACTGAACCGGTGACGACGCGATATCTGTTCTTGTTTCTAAAATCGTCAAACGGGCAATGCTATCTGACGGGTAAAGGCGCAGGTGTCGGGCGGCCAAATCTCAACGCGCCGACGATTGAGGCCTTGCCCGTTCCACTCCCACCTCTCGCCGAGCAGACGCGGATTGTGGCGGAAGTGGAGCGGCGGTTGAGCGTGGTGGAGGAGTTGTCCGCGCTGGCGACCGCCAAGCGCAATAATGAGAAACCACTCAACGGCATGCGTCCATCCTCCGCGACGACGGCGCCAAGGCTGGGGCGGACAAGACGGCGGAGGGAGCTTGACCATGCCGTGGCGTTCTGGCACATTTAGGCACGGTTACTGATGTATTCTCTAGCATGAACAAGGGCAGGTTTCCATTTTCGTACAAGAAGGCCACCCAAGCTTTGAACTTTCTTGCCCAGCAGGCTGGTGGCAGGCTCGACAAGTTGAAAGCGCTCAAGCTCATCTTCTTTGCGGACCGGTATCATCTGCGCAAATATGGCCGGTTGGTGACCAATGATGCGTATTGGGCGATGGACTATGGTCCGGTGCCGTCGGGGACAAAAGACCTAGCTGAGATGACTTCATTTCTCGGGAAGCAGGAATGTGAATACGTCGAGAAGTTTCTGACTCCGGCCAGAGACGAAGATTTTTTCAAATCGATAGCCGATGTTGACGAAGGCGTATTCTCCTCCAGCGATCTCGAAGCTTTAAAGTTCGCATGGGATAATTTCGGAAACAAGAGTGCAATTGCGTTATTCAAGCTAACGCACCTGTACCCAGAATGGAAGCGGCACGAGAAAGCTTTTCAGAGAAAGGAAGTTTCCAGGGTGCCGATTTCCTACGAAGACTTTTTAGAGGAAGCTGAAAAGGGACTGGAACCTTGCTTTGAGTTGACTAGACAAGACAAGGAAGATCGTCGAGAGGCGCTCAAACAGTCGTTGGCGTTTGAATCGAAATGGAACTGAGGCGTGGCAGCCAAAGTTCCTTTGGAGATCCGGCTCACACTTCGCGCTGGTAGCGTTTACTACTTCGTTGATCATTCACTGACTTCCCCGGAGCCGCACTACTTCGTCGTCGCGAATAGCAAACCGCTGGATCAAGAACTCATACTCTTGGGGGTTGTGACTTCAAGTGTTGATTGGGTCAAGAGAATGCGCCGGAACTTGCCCGGCACGACAATCGAGATCGATCCCAAGCAGTACGACGAACTGAAGGTTGCCTCGATTGTGGACTGTAACGATGTGAAGCTCCGCACGCTCGCTGAACTCATTGAGAAAATCCAACGCAAGGAAGTTCGGCATCATAAAGACTTGCCAAAGGTTCTCCTGAGTGCGATTCAAGCTGGTATCAAAGCGAGTCCGATTGTGGACGACGACAGGAAGAAGCTGATTGACTGAGTATGAACAATCATCCCCAACAACTTGTTCAAAAGCTCTGGAATTACTGCAATATCCTGCGCGATGACGGCCTGTCGTATGGCGATTATGTCGAGCAGTTGACGTTTCTACTGTTCCTGAAAATGGCCGAGGAGCAGAGCCAGCCGCCGTTCAACAAACCGTCGTCGGTGCCCAAGGGCTACGATTGGCCGAGCCTGATGGCGAAGGACGGCGACGAACTGGAGACGCATTACCGGCACGTGCTCGAAACGCTCGGGAAACGGTCGGGGATGTTGGGCGTGATCTTCCGCAAGGCGCAGAACAAGATCCAGGACCCGGCCAAGTTGCGCCGGCTCATCGTGGACCTGATCGACAAGGAACAGTGGTCGAGCCTGTCCGCCGACGTGAAGGGCGACGCCTACGAGGGGCTGTTGCAGAAGAACGCGGAGGACGTGAAAGGAGGCGCGGGCCAATACTTCACGCCGCGTCCGCTCATCGCCGCGATGGTGGAAGTGGTCGCCCCGCAACCAAACCAGACGATCTGCGATCCCGCCTGCGGCACCGGCGGTTTCCTCCTTGCCGCACATGATTACATCGTCAAACACAACCCTCTCGACCGCGCCCAGAAGAAACGGCTCAAGAGCGGCTCTCTCTTCGGCATCGAGTTGGTGGACAGCGTCGCCCGGCTCTGTTGCATGAACCTGCTCCTACATGGAATCGGCGGGGACGCAGACACCACCGACATTCCGGTCACCACCAAGGACGCCCTGGCCGGCAAGCACGGGGAATATGAGATCGTCCTGGCCAATCCGCCGTTCGGCAAGAAGAGCAGCGTGACCATCGTCAACGATGCCGGGGAACAACAGAAGGAAAGCCTCGTTATCAACCGCGACGATTTCTGGGCGTCGACCAGCAACAAACAGCTCAATTTCCTCCAGCACATCTTCACCATCCTCAAGCAGCACGGGCGCGCCGCCGTGGTGTTGCCCGACAACGTGCTGTTCGAGGGCGGCGCGGGCGAGACCATCCGCCGCGAACTGCTCAAGCAGGCGGACGTCCACACCCTGTTGCGCCTACCCACGGGCATCTTCTACGCACAGGGCGTGAAGGCCAACGTCCTGTTCTTCGAGCGCAAGCCCGCGCAGGAGAAACCGTGGACCGAGAAGCTGTGGATCTACGACCTGCGGACGAACAAGCATTTCACTCTCAAAGAAAACACCCTCCAACGCACCGATCTCGACGATTTCGTCAAATGCTACAACCCCAAGAACCGTCACACCCGCAAGGAAAGCGAGCGGTTCAAGGGATTCACGTACGAAGATCTGCTAAAACGCGACAAGGTCAACCTCGACATCTTCTGGCTGAAGGACGAGTCCCTGGAAGATTCAGCGAACCTCCCCGCCCCGCACATCATCGCCGAAGAGATCACCCAGGACCTCGAAGCCGCCCTGGAACAGTTCCGCACCATTGCTGAGGATTTGGGAAAATAGTCCAGCAGTAATGAGCCGGGAAATGCCAAAGAAGAAACAACGACAAAAGCCCGGCACAAAGGATCGCTCGTCGAGGCAGAAACCCGACCTGTGGCGGGATTGGTACGCTATATCAAAAGCCAGGCCCGCAGAAGACGCACCGGAATGGTTCATGAGAGCCTGGGGTCGGATTTTCATGATGCAGATGCCGCTACTCGCTCGATAATTTAAGGGACAGGATCACTTCAATAACAACCTGTATCAGCGCGGCCTTCACACTGGATACACGCTTTCGCAATATTCTCGACTCTGCGGCGATCTACCTTTTTTCAGGGAACTGACTGAAGAGGAGAAACTTCGGGCAAAGCAGTCGGCCGAGAAACATGCGAAGGATATGGGAACAGTTTTTGAGAAAGTCTGCTTGGCATCGCTGACGCAAATGAGGCAATACTTTTCCGGGGTGTCGAGGGCGCTTAATCATGGGTCGTTCAGACCTGATGGCGCACCTATCGGAGCTACTACACGTTACGAAGTATTGATGACACTGGTCAAACATGAGGATGCGGTCAACAAGTGTAAGTCCGTTGTTCAGTTGCATCGGTGGTTGGTTGAGAAGCTGGCCAGCTCCGCTCCCGATTACAAAACTCTTGAGAAAATCTGTCAGGAAATCCGCCTAAAACTGGCCCGCCGCGGAAAACCTTCCCGCCTTCGATAATTCCGAAGCTGTCGCCGTCTACAATTTCGGAATATGCCCCGCACTTTCGGGCACAATGCGGGGCATGCAGCATCGAATATCTTCAACGCGCAGCGCGGGCGCGAGAGTGTTGACCAACTTGTGGTGGCGGCGCGTCACCGAGCGGGTGATGCCATGAACGGCAACAAGCGCGACACGCCGGTCTCCCCGGAGATTCTGCAACTTCTCATGGCTCAGTTTCCGGGGCGCTTGGCGTTGGATCGAACCGAGACGGCACGAGCACTGGGATTCAAGAACGCAATCACGGTGGACCGACTTCGCCAGCGCGGACTACTACGCGCATCCGTGGCCACGCGCCGGCCCACCTACCCACTTACAGAGATCGCTCGCTTTCTCGCGGAAACATCGGAGGGTTTATGACCAATGCAGGGCGAGTGCGCCGTGCGTTGCGCTGCTTCAAGTTCAGTAAGAATGCGCTGCTGGTGGCTGAAGTGATTGTGGAGCGCACAGTCGCAATGACACCCGAACGGTGGACGACCACGCTTGAGCAAAAAGAGATCATGGACGAAACATCGCTCAGTAAGAGCCGTGTCAGTGAGGCAATAGCCGAATTGGAACTGACCAGGGTGATCCTGCGGGACCATACAGGTAGGGGTGAATTCACAGTGACGCTCAACCCGCCGATCAGCCCGCTGGATGGGCACATTCTATGGAGCGCGCGCCGCGCCAATAGGCGATACATCGGAGATGAGGCACTCGCGCGGGTGATTGAAGGCCAGCCAGTTGGAGACGTTGCAGGTGATGTAGCAGGTGCACAGGAGATGCCGGGGATCGCGAACCAGGACGGAGAGGGAGAAACCGGCCCGTCAGACCAAGGCGAAGTTCCACCGGTTGGAACTTCGAGTACACCGGTATCCGGTAAGGAAATACCGGAAAGTCCGGTATCCGGTAAGCCGGTCTCTGGTAATCCGGTACTCCCCGGAAAGGCCAAGCCGATCAGCGAAGTTCCACCAGTTGGACCTTCGAGCGCCGATGAAATCCTAGAGTTTGCACGGGAAAGGCTGCCTTCAGAGTTTATGGCAGAGCACGGCGGCCTAATACGAGAGTTCTGCAGAGAGTGTCGACCGGCCGTGTACGAAACGGTTTGCGCGTACCTTGCCGTGCATGTGAAGCCGCACGACTTGCGGGGATGGTTTGTCGTCGTCTACCGCCGGAAGCGCAACGCGATACGCAAACGAAACAAGGGTGTTGCAGGTGAAGGAGGGTAGTTCCAACCAGTGGAATACACCCACAACGGCCCAACACAGAAACGGTGTTTGGAACGAGGTGGGTTTGACCTACCGTTGTGGTGGAATAACACGGTTTTGAAGCGGAAGCGGTTGGTTTTGCGGGTGAAAGCATATCGGTTTTGAAGTGTGGCAGGTTGGTTTTGTAGAAAGACAGAAAGTGGTAGTTTCTGACACCGAGAAAACGTCCTCTTGATTTGCAACCACTTGCGTCAATTTTGCGGCTAGAATGTTGGTAGAAAGTAGGTTGCCGGTGGACGCAGACGACCGCTCTTATAGGGTCGTGGTGAGCGCGAAATTCAATGGAAGACTGTCGGGAAAAATAGAACACATAATCGCGCTAAGATGCTAGACGACAGAGAGCCGCGGCCAAAGGATTTATTGGCTGCAGGAATGAGTCCCCACGGTTGGGATACCCGATCCAACATAAAAGTCGCCCCACCTCGTGTCGTTCCTACCGGTCACCAATTGTACTGACGTGAGATCCGATTTAGCGATGCGGGTGCGTCTCCGCAATAGACGTGAAATTGATCAGTATATTTAAAACAATAATTCGCTATTGAATTACAGTTCCGCATTTCGTAGTCGCAAGGCGTTGCTGATGACCGAGACGGAACTCAGGCTCATCGCGGCGCTGGCCAGCATGGGATTTAGCAGAATGCCGAAGACCGGATAGAGCACCCCGGCTGCGACGGGGATTCCGAGTGCGTT
>PLZL01000467.1 GCA_003152145.1 Limisphaerales bacterium | reverse complement strand
ATAAGGCGAATCTAGGCCAAACATCTTGGCGGCGCAAGACGAATAGCCCTGCCGGGTTTTCCGGCAATTCTTCCGGCCGCCCGTCAGCGCAGAAAAAAAATCAGCAGCGCGACGAGGAGCAGGGCGACAGCCCACCAAAGCCAAGTGATTCCGCGAGGCTTGGCTTGCCCGTTGCCGAATTCCTCTTTGACGAATTCATCGTAATCAAATTCCTCGTCCGGCAACCCGAGGCCGCTGGCGTAGGCCGTTTCCGACCAGCCGGTCTTTTCATCGGAGCCGCAGCCGGGACAGGCTTTCGCATTGCGCGGCACCTCCGCGCCGCAGTTGGGACAGACGTCAGGGGACATTTTGAAAGTGCGGAGTTCGGAATTTGGAGCGCGGAGCTTGTGAGCGGGCGCGTGTTTTTATTCCGCACTCCGCACTCCGCACTTCGCATTTATTTCATCCTCCGGCGCTGGTGTATTCCTCGTCGGTCTTCAACTCCAGACCCATCAAAATGTAGTCGTGCGAAATCGCCTGCATGTCCTTGACGTAATCCTCCAGCCGGAGAAGTTCTCTAAAATCGAGCAGTGCGAACATCTTGATGCCGGTCTCCTGTTCACCGATGAATTCCGCCTCGACCTTTTCCAAGCCGGCCCGGCGCGCGATGTCCAAGATTTCGTTCACGAGGATCCTGGCCAGGCCGCGCCCGCGGAATTGCGGATGCACCAGCACGCTCACGCGCCCGATGTGCCGTCTCCAGCCGCCGAGTTGCTGGTGCAGCGTGGCGACACCGGTGATCTTGCCGCCGAGCAGCCCGACCAGCGGCAGGTTGCGCCCGTAGTCAATGTTCTGGCACCAGTCGCGGATGACCGCGATGTCCTGCACGCGATGTTTGATGAACATCCGCTCCTGTTCGGGGATGCCGAGAAACAACTGGTGGAGTTCTTTTTCATCGTCGCGGCGCAGCGGGCGCAGCGCCGCCTTGTTGCCGTCCTTGAGCTTGGCGGTTTTCGGAAACTTCTGGAGTTCAAGTTCAATACTGAATGACATAAGATGACTTGTTGGTTTATCCGCACTCTGCGCCAAATCGTCTGGAACCGCAACTCAATAAACCCGCGAGGATTCGCCCGCGATGCCTTCGGCGTGTTTCCGCGCACGTTCATTGATGCGGGCCGGATCAAGGCTCCATCGCGTCGCCAGCAGCGGCACTTTGCCGACGTTGGCGGCCGTCCATTCCACTGCGGCCCACGAATCAGCGTTCGGATCTTCGCCGTAGCCGAAACATTTCATGCTCAACTCGGTTTCCGCCGGCGTTTTCGCGCCCTGGTTCCAAATGGTTTCGCCCGCCCACGCATAGGCGCGCGTGACGATGCCGTTTTCCGCGCGCGCCCAGGCGTGATGATGCAAAATCCGGTCGGCGTGGAACAATTGGACCTGGCCGAGTTGCCCGCTGATCCTGGCAAGGAAACGGAAACACTCGTCCACGTCGCAACTCGGATTNNCGCTCGCCGGTCATTCCTTCCTTCCACGAACACGGGGTCGGCTGATTCAGCCCCAGCGCTGCCTGCACTGGCTTGGGATCGGTCGCGCGCACGGTCATCCAGAGCGGCGGGCGCGAAGCGAACGCCGATTCAAACGTGGGAGCCACGGCCCTGCGCTGCGTCAATTCTTCCGTCGCGCGCGCCCGGCGATGCAGGACAATCATCCAGAGCAACACCATGGCCGCGATGACCAGCGCCAGCAAATGCGCCGCCAACAACATCATCATTTCCGCGTCCGTCGGATTCACAAGGCGAATTTACGCCCGCGCCGCGCCGGTTCAAACAAAAATTTGTCGGTGGGGCGAGCGTCCTCGCGAGCCATGGTGGCCGTCCGCAAGGACCGGCTCGTCAGCAGCCCCGCCCCGTCAAAGTCATTTTGTGGCGGCAGTCAGCCAGTCGAGATATTTTTTATTGCCGGCGCTCACTGGCACAACCAGAAATTCCGGCGTGTCGTAAGGATGTTTGGCGAGAATCAGCTTTTCCAGCGCGGCCAGCTTTGACTTCTGCGTCTTTAAAATCAGCAACACCTCCGTGCCGGATTCAATCCTGCCCTGCCACCGGTAATGCGATTCGATTTTGGGAACGAGATTCGCGCAGGCAATCAGACGCGCCGACAACGCGGCCCTGGCCAGCGCGCGCGCCGTTTTAAAATCCGGCGCGGTGACGAAGACGATGGCAAACTTTGCGGCGGGTTTCATTTTTCTGAAATTATCAAATGGCACCATCGGCATTTCATTGCGAGCGCTACGTTCTTGCGCTTTGAAACGTTTCATGTTCGGTGCGCTCGATGATTTCTTCCTGAAGTTCCTTCGAGAGGTCGCAAAAATAGTCGCTGTAACCGGCCACGCGGACGATGAGATCGCGGTTTTCGTCCGGATGCGCCTGGGCCTGCCGCAGTGTGCTGGCGCGGACCACATTGAACTGCACGTGATGGCCGTCCATCTTGAAATAGCTCCGCACCAAATGCGCCCATTTGTCGAGGCCGTCGTCGGAGGCAACCAGGCCGGGCGTGAACTTCATGTTCAGCAGCGTGCCGCCGGCCTTGAGATGGTCAATCTTTGACGCGCTCTTGATGACGGCAGTGGGGCCGTGGCGGTCGGCGCCTTGCACGGGGCTGATGCCTTCGCTCAACGGCCGGCGGGCGTGGCGTCCGTCGGGGGTCGCGCCGGTGACGCTGCCAAAATAAACGTGGCAGGTGGTGGGCAGCATTTCCACGCGGTAATGGCCGCCCTTGATGTTGGGCCGGCCGTCCAGCTCGTCGAAGCAGACGTCGAAAATGCGCACGGTGATGTCGTCGGCGCAATCGTCATCGTTGCCGTATTTGTGCGTTTTGTGGAGGAGCCGCTGGCGGAGAGGTTCCTCTCCGGTGAAATCCTCATCCAAAACGGGAATTAGTTTGGCGAGCGAAATTTGATTCAGGCTTTTCTCGTGGTGTGTGACTGGCGTTCCTTTTTTTCCATTGCTGGCTTCAAAGCAAAACTGCTTTAGCGCGCTGAAACTGTCGGTGAGGCTGCCGAGGCCGACGAATTGGACGTAGGAATTATTGTAGCGCGCGCCGCCGGCATTGTAATCGCGTCCGCTGGCGACGCAGTCATCCGTCAACACGCTCAAAAACGGTGCCGGCATCTGCGTGGCATACATCCGCTCGATGAGCTGGTTACCGCGCAGCTTGATTTCGAGGAAATGCTTGAACTGCGCGCGATATGCGGCGAACAGGCCCTCAAAATCCTTGAACGAATCCGGTTCGCCCGTGCGCGGGCCGAGCTGTTTGCCGGTCATCGGGTCCACGCCGTTGTGCAGCGCCAGTTCGAGGCATTTCGGCATGTTGAAATAGCCGGTCAGGATGTAGGCTTCCTTGCCGAACGCGCCCACCTCCACGCACCCGCTGCATCCGCCGGCGCGCGCGTCCTCCAGGCTTTTGCCCTGACGAAGCTGTTCCTGCACCACGGCGTCGGCGTTGAAGATGCTGGGAAAACCGTAACCTTTGCCGACGACGCGCAACGCGTGCTTGAGGAAATGGTCAGGGCTTTTGCGCGAAAGCTGGATGTTGGTGCTCGGCTGGAGCAGGTGCATGTCATCCACGATGTCGAGCAACAGGTCGGAAATCTCATTCGAGCCGTCGGAGCCGTCGCGGAGGAGGCCGCCGAGGTTGATGTTCGCGAAGTCGGTGTAAGTGCCGCTTTCAGCCGCGGTGACGCCGACTTTGGGCGGCGCGGGATGATTATTGAACTTGATGAAAAAGCACTCCAGCAATTCGCGGGCATTTTCCTTCGTCAGCGAACCGTCCGCCATGCCGCGCTCGTAAAACGGCAGCAGGTGCTGGTCGAGATGGCCGGGATTGAACGAATCCCAGCCGTTCAACTCGGTGATGACCGCGAGATGACAGAACCAGTAATATTGGAGCGCCTCATGGAAGTTACGCGGCGCGTGTGCGGGAACATGCGAGCAAATCTCCGCGATCTTGCGCAACTCGGCCTTGCGCTGCGGATCGGTTTCCTTTGCGGCAAGTTCGCGGGCCAGTGCGGCGTGCCGTTCGGCAAAGAGGATGAGCGCGTCGCACGAGATATCGAACGACTTCAGAGCCTCGCGCTTGTCGAACGCCTGTGGATCGTTGAGAACATCGAGCTTCGCCATCGCCCTGGCGATGTCTTTTTTGAAATCGAGCATCCCTTTGCGGTAAATCTTGTCATCGAGGACGGTGTGTCCCGGCGCGCGTTGCTCCATGAATTCGGTGAAGATGCCGGCGGCGTAGGCGTCATGCCATTCCTGCGGCAGTTCGGCAAACAACCGGTCGCGCAGCGACCGCCCGCGCCAATAAGGAATGACCTTCTCGCGATATAGCCGGATGCACTCGTCATCAACGCGATACCAGGTCTTCGGACGCGAATTGAGAATCTCCAAATCCTCGACGCTGTGGCAGGTGAGTTCAGGGAATGTCGGCACTGCTTTAGGCGCCGGGCCGCGCTCGCCGATGATGAGTTCACCGTCGCCGATGCAAATGCTTTTGTGCCGGCAAACATGGAGAAACGATTTTGCCCGCAGCACGGGCGTGGAATAAAGCCCGGCGTTGGCCTGATAGAATTCAGTGATCAGAATGGCGCGCTCCGGCGAGAGGCGCGGATGCGCGTCCAAACTTTGCTGGCGAAGCTTCGCAGTCCGTTCAGTCATGATGCCGGAATCCTATCAAATCTGCGCTCCGACGCCATAGAAAGATGGGAGCGCGTTGCNNTCGCCCGAATTCACACGCGGGCCGCGTGTGGTCCACGCGGAATTCAGCCGCCAATCTTCGTTGGAAGCTTGCGGTTGCGGAACACGTCCGCTGCGCGTTCCATCAATTCCACCGACGGTGCCTCAACTCCATCCAGACCATGCACCTGTCCCAGCCGTTCGTATTTGTGAAGGCCTGAACGATGGAACGGAAGCAGGTTCACGAGCGTAACGGAGCGCAGTCCGGCCACAAAGCCCGCGATTTTTCCCAATTCCACCACATCGTCGTTGAAGCCTGGGACCACCGGCAGGCGGATCCAGACGTTGCCATGGACTTTGTCAAGCGCCTTGAGATTGCTCAGGATGCTGCGGTTGGAAACACCGGTCAGTTTGCGATGCCGCTGTTCGTCGAAGGCTTTCAAATCGTAGAGCACCAGGCCCGACAGCTTTGCCGCGGCCAGCAGATGTTCGGTGCAGCCGTAACCGGTTGTGTCCAGCACCGTGTGGATACCGGCGGCAGACAGGGCATCGAGCAGAGCCAGGAGAAACTTCGGCTGTTGCAACGGTTCGCCGCCGGAAATGGTCACGCCGCCGCCGGAGTCTTCGTAAAAAATCCTGTCCTTGACCGTTTCGGCCATCACATCGGCAACCGTCATGGCGCGGCCGATCGTCTGTCGTGCGCCAGTGGGGCAGGCATCCACGCAGGCGCCGCAGAGCGTGCATTGGTCGGGCCGCGCGGGCAATGCGCCTTCGCCCGCGACAGTTTCACCGAACGGACACGCCGTGCGGCATTCCCCGCACGCGATGCAGCGGTTTTCAATCACAATGATTTCCCGCCGGGGCGAAATGCCTTCCGGATTGTGACACCACTGGCAGCACAGCGGACAGCCCTTCAGAAAAACGGTCGTGCGAATCCCCGGCCCGTCCTGGACCGAGTATTTCTGGATGTTAAAAACAAGCCCGCTTTCCATAAAATTTAACAACAACGGCGGAACTCCTCCGGGCGGACAAGGGCAGTGAATTTGACGGGCTTCATTCAATCCAATTCAACCAGCGTTGCCAGCGCGTCGTTGATTTGACTCATCTCGTCATCGGTTGCCTGGCCGATTTTGTGGATGAAGCGTTCTTTTGCGGCAGCCTTGATTTGATCCACGACGGCCACCGCCGGTTTTCCGCTGCTGCGAATGGCGATGAGCAATGGAAATTCCGTCCGCTCGTGTGCGGTGGAGAGGGGCACAACGATTACCGTCCGCCGAAGATGATTGAAAGGTTGGCCGGAAAGAATGATGGCCGGTCGCGTCTTCTTGATTTCCGAACCGATGGTCGGATCGAAATTGACCAGCCAGATCTCGCCCCGGTTCATGCGACCTGGTCGTCGAACTGCTCCCAGCCGGCCATTTCTTTTTCCAACGTGCCGATTCGGTTGACGCGCTGGCAGACGGCTTCAAGCGACTGCGGGGATGGGCGCAGTTTTTTGCGAAGTAGGCTGGTCACCAGCGCCGAACGATTGCCCGTTGGGACGGTCTTGCGAAATCGCCGGCCAACGTCATCAGGAATGGCGAACGTCATTTTCATGTAGGCAATATGCCGCGAATGGGCTGAAACTCAATTAAAAACTGTGCGTGCCGTCTTCAAATCCGGCGTGGTGACGAAGACGATGGAGAATAGCACGGAATTTGCACTTTGAACTCGCACAATTGCCGAATATAAATTCTTCATGTCTCAACTCGTTATGGACGCCGCATTGCCGCCGCTCACTGCCAGCACGCTCTACCTCGTCGCCACACCGATTGGCAACCTGGAGGACATCACGCTGCGCGCGCTCCGCGTCTTGCGCGAGTGCGACGTGGTCGCCGCCGAGGACACGCGGCGCACCGGGCAGTTGCTCAAGCATTTCGGCATCGCCAAACCGCTCTTGAGTTATTTCCAGTTCAACGAAGCGCGGCGCAGCGAGGAAATCATCGAACGTCTCCGGCGTGGTGAGAAAGTCGCGCTGGTCACGGATGCGGGCAGTCCCGGAATCAGCGATCCCGGTGAACGCGTCGTCAAGGCCGCCATAGTCGCCGGATTCCGCGTCGAGGCCGTGCCCGGCGCGTGCGCGCTCGTAGCCGCGCTCACGGCGGGCGGTTTGCCGACGGACGAATTTCATTTCATCGGTTTCCTGCCGCACAAATCCGGCCAGCGGCGGAACCGGCTGGAATCACTCAAACCCATTTCCGGCACGCTGGTGTTTTATGAATCGCCATATCGCATCGAAAAACTGCTGGGAGAACTGAACGATGTTTTTCCCGACCGGCTAGTCGTCCTCGCGCGCGAGCTGACGAAGAAGTTCGAGGAATTCTTGCGCGGCAAACCGGCGGAGCTTTTGGAGATCGCCCGGAAGCGCAGCTTGAAAGGCGAGTTTGTGGTGCTGGTTGCCGGAGCGGTCGGGTAGGGCGGGCAGTCCTCTGCCCGTCGATCTAAGCAGACGGCGACCACGGCGCGCACGGAGTGACGCGCCCTACCTTTCACGGCCTTTGCGCGAAATAGGCTTTGAATTCAAATTGGTTTCACGCCAAATTTTGCGTGCATGAAACATTCCCTGACTGCCGCGGGGCTGCTGCTGTTCGCGTTTGTCGCGGCAGCATCGGATTCCACTTCCATTTACCACGCCGGCTGGATTGACCTGAACAAGAACGGGAAGAAGGACACCTACGAAGACACCTCGCGCCCGGTCGTCAAACGCATGAATGATCTGCTCAAGCGGATGACGCTCGACGAAAAAATCGGCCAGCTCTGGCAGGTGAACTATGGCGAAGACCCGGACAAAAGGTTCGCCGAGAAATTGAAGCGCGGCGAAGTCAGTTCATTTCTCGATGGTTCGGCGTTGATCGAATCGCCCGTGATGCGGAACAAGCTGCAACACATCACCGTCGAGAAAAGCCGCCTCGGCATCCCGCTGATTTTGGGGCACGACGTCATTCACGGCTTCCGCACGGTTTTTCCCATTTCGCTGGCGCAGGCGTGCGCGTGGGAACCCGGATTGTTCGAGCGGACGCAAACAATTGCCGCGCGCGAGGCGGCGGCGGCGGGCATTGACTGGACGTTCGCGCCGATGGTGGACCTGGCGCGCGACCCTCGCTGGGGCCGCATCGCCGAGGGCTTCGGCGAAGACCCGTGGCTCGGCGCGCTCGACGCGGCGGCCAGCGTGCGCGGGTTTCAAGGAACGAACGTTGCCGACCCGGATCGCGTCGTCGCCTGCATGAAACATTACGTCGGTTACGGCGCGGCGGAAGGCGGACGCGATTACAACACGACGGAAATTTCCGAGTTCACCCTGCGTAATTTCTATCTTCCACAGTTCAAGGCCGGCGTGGACGCGGGCGCGTGGACTGTGATGAGCGCGTTCAATGAGCTTTCCGGCATGCCCGCGAGTGCCAACCGCCACACGCTCACGGAAATTCTGCGCGGCGAATGGAAATTCCCCGGCTACGTCATCAGCGACTGGGCGGCGGTCGGCGAGCTGGTGGATCACGGCGTCGCGGCAGACGCCGCCGCCGCCGCGCGGCAGGGCCTCACGGCGGGCGTGGACATGGAAATGGTTTCAACGACTTATCCCGACACGCTGGCACAACAGGTGAAGGCTGGGAAAATCCCCCTGTCCGTCGTGGACGAGGCCGTGCGCCGCGTGCTGACGGTGAAATTTGAAAAAGGACTGTTTGATCATCCCTACACGGACGAGACACGCTGCCAGACCGCCTTCCTCCAGCCGGACGCCATCGCTTTGGCGCGCGAGGCCGCTGCCAAATCCTGCGTGCTGTTGAAAAATGAAAGTGGCGCGCTGCCAATTTCAAAGGAAATAAAAAATATCGCGCTTATCGGGCCGTTTGCCGAAGACGCCGAAGAACTTGTTGGTCCATGGGCTTCCCGCGCGCACGCCAGCGACATCATTTCGCTGGCCGACGGCATTCGCGCCAAACTTTCCGCTGGCGTTCAACTCACCGGCGCGCGCGGCTGTGCCGTCATCGAGAGCGGCAAACCCCGTCGGCAGCTCGACACTTACATCCAAATCAAGGAGCAACCCACCGGCGCCAATGAAATCACCGATGCCGTGGCCGTTGCGGGCGCGGCGGACGTGGTGGTGATGGCGCTGGGCGAACCGCGCGACTGGAGCGGCGAGGATGGCAGCCGCAGCACCCTCGGCCTATCCGGGCGGCAACAGGAACTGTTCGACGCGGTCGCCGCCACGGGCAAGCCGGTCATCGTCGTTCTGTTCAATGGCCGTCCGCTGGCCGTGCCGGAAATCCAGAGAAAGGCCGCGGCGATTCTGGAGGCGTGGTTCCCCGGCGTTCAAGGCGGCAACGGCGTGGCCGACGTGCTTTTCGGCGACGTTGACCCCGCCGGCAGGCTCACCACCACATTCCCCGACAGTATCGGGCAGGTGCCGGTTTACTACAACCATTTCAACACCGGCCGCCCTGGCATCGGCGAATACAAGGGTAACTACGCCGACGGTCCGATTGCGCCGCTTTATCCCTTCGGCTTCGGCCTGACCTACACCAAGTTTGATTATGGCAAAGTCCGGCTCGACTCGCCGGTGGTGAAGCCGGGCGGGACGCTCACCGCGCATTTGATGTTGAGCAACACCGACTCCCGCGCTGGAACGGAAACCGTCCAGCTTTACCTCCGCGCGCTCGCCGCCTCCGCCGGGCCGCGTCCGGTGCGCGAACTGAAAGGATTCCAGAAAATCCTGCTTCAGCCGGGCGAGTCACGCGACGTGGCCTTCACCCTTTTCGTGAACGATCTCGGCTATTACGACACCAAAGGCAACTGGCTGGTCGAGCCGGGCAAATATCAACTTTGGCTCGCCAAGGATTCCGCCTCCGGTGAGCCGGCGGAGTTTGAGTTGAACAAGTAGGACAGGCGTAGCGCCTGCTTCCAAAATCATTTCCCGCTTAAGCGGAATAAAAAAATTAGGGACAGGCGCGACGCCTGTCCTACTTTACACGAATTTCCCCGGATTCAAAATGCCCTTGGGGTCGAGGGCGCGTTTCACGGTGCGATGGAGTTTGCGTGCTTCCGAGGAAACAGCCAGCGGCCACCAGCGTTTCTTGGCGAGGCCGATGCCGTGTTCGCCGCTGATGGCGCCGCCCCACGCGATGACCTGCC
>PLZL01000116.1 GCA_003152145.1 Limisphaerales bacterium | reverse complement strand
TCATGGCTGACGTTGGCGACGAATTCCTCGCGCGTGCGCTCGAGCTGCTTGAGCCGCGTGAGGTCGTGAAAGACAAGGATGGTGCCTTCGCGTTCGCCGGCGGAGTTGGTGATGACGGCGGCGTTGACTTGCAGCCAGCGTTCGCTCAATTCCGGAAGCTTGAGCTCGTAATCGAAAACCTGTCCCTTGGTTTCGACGCGCTCCACCAGTTCGGCGAGTTCGTGCAGGCGCAGCGCTTCCATGACGGTTCTGCCGCGCAGCTCGGCCTTGATGCCGAACAGATTTTTGAAGGCGCGGTTGGCGAGGTAAATTTTTCGATTCCGGTCGAGCAACAGCAGGCCTTCCAGCATGGAGTTGAACAAAACCTGTTGCTGCGCCTTGGCGTCAATCGTTGTTTGCTGCTGTCGCCGCTGGAAATTTTCGATGTCCGCCTGCAATTGCCTTTGTTGGCGGCGGAATTTTTGCCGCCACCAGAAATGGACGGCGACAGCCGCGACGAGCGCGAGAATGAAAAGGACGGGCCACACGGCGATTCAATTACTCCACAAACCGATAGCCGACGCCGCGGACGGTGTCCAGATGCTTCGACGCCGCGCCGAGCTTTTCCCGCAGCCGGCGCATGTGCGTGTCCACCGTGCGGGTGTCAATCAGGCTGTCGTATTCCCAGACGTCGCGCAGCAGATGGTCGCGCGATTGCACGCGCCCGGCGCGCTGGGCGAGCGTGGTGAGAAGCTTGAATTCCGTCGCCGTCAGTTCAATCGCCTTGCCCTTCCAGGTTGCGATGTGGCGCGGAATATCAATGAGCAGGTCGCCGAATCGCAACTGGTCGCGCGGCTTTTCCCCGGGCTGGCCGCGGGAAATGATTTTTTTGATGCGCAGCATCAGTTCGCGCGGGCTGAACGGCTTGGTCAGGTAATCGTCCGCGCCAAGTTCGAGGCCGAGCACGCGGTCAATCTCCGCCGCCTTCGCGGTGAGCATGAGGATGGGGATTTTGGCGGTCGCCGGATCGAGCCGCAGGGTCTTGCAGATCTCGAACCCGTCCATCTCCGGCAGCATCACGTCCAGCACAATCAAGTCCGGCGTCTGGCCGCGCGCTTTCTTGAGCGCCTCGGCGCCATCGGCGGCGGTGATGACGGCGTAACCGGATTGCTTGAGATTGAACTCGACCAGTTCAACCGCTTCGGGTTCATCATCCACGACAAGGATTCGCAGCTTCACGGTTCTCTGCATACCACGCGGCCAATCCTCACACAATTTCAATCCGGTGACAACCGTGTGACGATTGGGTGACAACTTTGATTTACGATTTACGATATCCGATTTACGCGCTGCGCATGGATTGTGGATGGATTCGTAAATCGCAAATCGCAAATCGTAAATTCAGCCGGATGCGTCTATTCTCCTTTTGTTGCGGCCAAAAATTTGTCACCCTCGCGCCATGCCAGTTCCAGTCATCAACATCGGCCAGATGCGCGAATGGGAAAGCGCCACCTGGGCCACGGGCCAGACCGAGGCCGAAGTCATCCGGCGCGTCGGCAAGAAAATCGCGCGGCGCGCCCGCAAACTCACGCGCTCGGACGATTTGATCCTGATTATCGCCGGCAAAGGCCACAACGGCGACGACGCCCGCGCCACGGCGGAACATCTCGAAAATCGCCGCGCGGTAATCATTAACGCGACCGACCCGGAAGCAGCGCTGGTCGAATTTCAGCGTAGGACAGGCGTCGCGCCTGTCTCTGACATTTCTGTTTCAGATGGAGACAGGCTGGAAGCCTGTCCTGCTTTAATTATTGACGGCCTGTTCGGCATCGGCCTGAACCGCCCGCTCGACGAGCACTGGAAAAAATTCATCGCGAGGGTCAACGAATCAAAAATTCCCGTTTTGTCCGTGGACGTGCCGTCCGGCCTGAACGCGGACACCGGCGAAAATTTCGGCGCGGCGATTGAGGCTGCCGTCACCTTGACCGTCGGCGCGCCAAAAACCGGGATGCTCGCGCAGGACGCGTGGCCGTTCGTCGGGCGGCTCGATGTCGCCGGGGACGTTGGGCTGATTCCGAGTCCGCACACGGGCGAATTGAACTGGACGCTGCCGGACGATTTCGAAAATTTTCCGCCACGCCGCGCCGTGGCCGGCCACAAGGGTTCATTCGGGTATTTGGCGATTGTCGCGGGCAGTTTTGGATTTCACGGAGCGGCGGTGCTGGCGGCCCGCGCGGCGCAGCGCGCCCAGCCCGGCCTCGTCACACTGTTCACGCAGGAAAATGTCTATCACGCCGTCGCGTCGCAATTGCAGTCCGCCATGGTGAAATTGTGGACGCCGGAGATAAAACTGCTGGAAGACGCCAGCGGGGTGTTGATCGGCCCCGGCTTGGCCGCGCTGGATGTGACGGACCAGATGAAGGGAATCATCCGCCGGTTCTGGCGCGACTGGCATTTGCCGTTGGTTGTGGACGCGAGCGCGCTGGACTGGCTGGTGGCGCAACAGACGATGGCGCGCAACGCCGTCCGCGTCGTCACGCCGCATCCGGGCGAGGCCGCGCGGATGCTCAACACGACCGTGCCGCAGGTGCAGGCGGACCGTCCGCGTGCGCTGCGGGAACTCTCGCGCCGGTTTGGCAATTGCTGGGTGGTGCTGAAAGGCCACCAGACCTTGATTGGCCGCGCCGAAGGCGAAATCTTTGTGAATTCATCGGGCAATCCGCATTTGGCGCAAGGCGGCAGCGGCGACGCACTGGCGGGATACATCGCGGGACTGCTCGCGCAACCGGCGTTGCAGGCGGACGTGGAAAAAACCATCCGCTACGCCGTCTGGCAGCACGGGGCCGCGGCGGATGAATTGCAGGCGAAACGCGCCAACTGGGTCGTGGAGGATTTGGTGAACGAACTCGGCAACGCGCGGTGAAAGGGAATTTAGAAACTTGGGCGACAAAATCAGCTTTTAGAGCGATTCCTGGATTGTATTCGCATATTCAATAAACGTCTGTGGCGTCATCGCTTCGACGGAATCAAACTTGAGATCTGGATTGTTTTCAATGTAAGCCCGCAGTTTGTCCGGTTCGTTTGTGAGAAAGGAAGCGACCAATTTGTCGCCCTCTTTTTTGGTTCGGAGGAAACCGGCGATGCCAATCCGGTCCTTATCCGAGTTCAAGGGGACATGTCGTTGAGAAAACGGTTTAAGATAGTCGCCGGCGTTCTTGGGATTGAAACCGTTGGCAGGTTCGAACCGCACTACATAGACATCCTTGACGAATTTGCCGAGCCACTTATCGGCCTTTACAGAGTTTTTGTCAACCCCATGCGTGCCGTTGTAATACGCATCCCACAAATGAAACTCCGTCCAATGATTTCCAGCTTTTGCATCTTTTGTCTGTTGGCTAACATAAATATCGCCGGGGGTTTTGGAGCAGCCAGCCAAGAGCAAACACGAGAGGAAAATGAAGCTAAGTCTTTTCATAATGAGTGATTTCATGGTGTGATGTGTTGCTGCCGAATATATAATCGGGAGCGCATTGTGCAGGCATCCCGTTTCATAAAAGGATTGTAAGCCGGGCTGTAATTGTTGTCCAGAATTAAATTGCGTTGGTTATGACACGGCAACACGGCGTAGCGGCTTCCCGGCAGAGAGCCGCACTTTTCAATTTGCTGGAGAAATGCGGCGGTCTGCCAACCGTGCTGCGATGCAACGCAGTTCAAGTTTGCTTCGCGCGGGAACATTATCCATCGTTGGCGCGTCTGATTATCGAAATGAAGAAGAAATTGAAATGGATTTTCGGCGCGCTTGTCGCGGTGTTCGCCCTGTTGCAATTCACAAATCCGGCGCGCACCAACCCGCCGTTGCCGCCGGGCGGCGACATCTCCGCCACTAATCCGCCGCCGCCGCAAATCGCCGCGCTGCTCCACGCGGCGTGTTACGATTGTCATTCGGACGAAACCAAGTGGCCGTGGTATAGCCACGTCGCGCCGGTATCGTGGCTGCTCGTCAGCGACGTGAATGGCGGGCGCGAGCGGCTGAACTTTTCCGACTGGCCGAAGGATTCCGAACGCGCCGCGAAGAAAATGGATCGCATGAGCGAGGAGCTGGATTACAAGGACATGCCGCCTGCCAAATACACCATCATCCACGCCGATGCCCGCCTCACCGATGCCCAACGCCAGGAATTGATTCACTGGGCGGATCAGGAGGCGGAAAGATTGAAAGCGGCGGGCATTGGGAAATAATTATGTAGCAGCGGACGTGAGTTCGCTCCATCTTTTCCAAAACTATGGCGGTTCGATTTAACATTGGCGTTGTTTTGCCGCGATGCTGGGAAAAGCGGCGGAGGGCCGC
>PLZL01000474.1 GCA_003152145.1 Limisphaerales bacterium | reverse complement strand
ACCCTGATGGCACCACGGTTTTTCCGGGCGAAATGCAGGTGGATTACGTGCGTGTTTGCATTTGGGTTGGCGTCCCGCCGCCGCCGCCCGTGCTCAAATTGAGGGTCGCCTTCGATGACCCGCCGGGAACAAACATAACTTCGAGCGATACCAACGGCGGCGGCGCAAACTTCACCATGCAAATGATGGATGGCTCCGGCAACCTCGGCGATTATCACGGCGTGTTGAATTCAGGAGTAGCCGGCGCGGTGGCTGGCAATCGCGCATTGGATTTTTCTTCCAACGGCGCTAATCAACCGGGCAGGCCCGGACCTTTGACAGCCGCGACAAATGTGAATCTTGGTTTTGGAACAGTCAGTAATTTTGTCGTTTCCCTGTGGTTCAAACAAAATGCGGAGATGGCTGCCGGAGCGAACATTGGTCCGCGCCTTTTTGTTCTGGGCGCAGGGACTCCCGCCGATTCCGGAGCCACCAACAGCACCGGTTTAAAATTTCAAATGGCGAACCAACTTTATTTCCAGCTTGGAGGCGTTACCGCATCCGCCTCTTTTTTACAAAATCTGCCAACCAACACCTGGCTTTTTGTCGCGGCCGTTTATGATGGTGGAAGTGTGATGATTTATCAAGGGACAGAAACCAACCCGGTTAGTTTGATCAGCACCACACCGGTTACCACAAATATCAATTTTGGTTCCAGCGATGCTCTGTATGTCGGCAATCGTCAGGACCGCCAGCGCTCATTCAATGGTTGGATTGATGACTTCCGCTTTTACTCCGGTGTCGGCGATTCAAATTTTGTCGAAAGCGTCCGGCTGCTTGCTGTGAATCCTTCAACCAATCCAGTAATTTTAAATATTCAAACCGGAGCCAATGGCGTCAAGCTTGCTTGGCCAAGTGGTGTTCTTCAATCGGCTGCCAGTGTATCTGGTCCGTGGTTTGATATCACTAATGCAACATCGCCTTTTGCCGTCACGCCAAATAAGACGCAGGGATTTTACCGAGTCAAACTTCAATAATGAACCGGATACACCAGAATCAACCAGTTCACCAACGATGGTCAGGCGACAACCGTCAGCAGCTTGATGGTAAAAGTCATCAAGCCGTCGCTTTCCCTCTCGCTGTTGCCAAGCGCTCTGCAATTGTCGTGGCCGTTGAACAGCAGCAACTGGTCTCTGCAATATCAGACAAATCTGCCCTCAATGGGATTGGGCGCGAATTGGATAGATATTCCCGGTCCGCTCACCAATCCGTTTGTGATGCCAATTTATCCCGGTGTCGGGTCTGCCTTTTATCGGCTGGTGTTAACCAATCAATGATACCAATTGAAGAAAAAACTGGACTTCATCGAAATCAGAACCTGTAATTGGGGCATCGTCAACAAACATAAGATTTCTGATCGTTTGCCTGACCGCCTGGGTTTGTGGCTTGTGTCAGCCCTTCAGTTGTTTTTTTTCTTCGTTCTCGTCGTTGTCAGCCCGGTTGCGTTGGCACAAGAATCGGGCGGGCTTTTGACGAACGCCATGGCTGTCATTTCCCTGTCGGCGGAACAGGCTTCACGCTCTCTCAAGGTGTCTTTGACCGGCGTGGTTACTGCTGCCGATCCGGTTTTGAAGGGGCGATTTTTTGTTCAGGATTCAACCAGCGGAGTGTTTGTGGACAACGTGAATGGACGTCGTCCCGAACCCAGTGACGTGGTTGAGGTTTCAGGGATAACCTATGCCGGTGCTTTTGCTCCAACTGTAACCGCGCCCAGTGTGCGCAAAATTGGCACCGCGCCCTTGCCGCCGGCAAACCCGGTTTCCGTCGAACAATTGATGTCGGGTTCCGAAGACAGCCAGCGGATCGAGATTTCGGGCATTGTCCGGGATGCGCGAAACGATGGTTCGCGGTTGACGATGGACATGGTCACGGGCGGATATCGGTTCCGGGCTTATCTGTCGGTTGCCGCCGACTTTCAGCCAGAAAAATTGGTTGGCGCGCAAGTGCGTGTGCGTGGCACAGCCGCCGAAGCACACATCCGTTCGCTGCGGCAGTTGGTTGCGGTGGAGATTTACATTCCCAACCTGGCGGATTTGGTGGTTGAGAAATCCGAGTTGGTCAGCCCGTTTGACAGCCCGGTGATTCCGCTCGATAAACTTGCCCAATTCCGGCGGGGCAATTCTCTTGCGCAGAGGGTCCATGTCCGTGGCGTGGTTACTTTTCAAAAACCGGGCGAGTATGTGTTTTTGGAAGATGGGATTTACGGCTTGCAAGTTCAGAGCCGGCAACGGACGGAGTTGTTGCCGGGAGAAGTTGTTGACGCGGTTGGTTTCTTGAGTTTTGAAAGTTTTCTTCCGGTTTTGCAGGATGCCGTTTTCCGAGACACAGGCAAATCCCTGGCTCCGGTCAAACCTCAACCCGCGACAATCGAAGAATTGGAGAGCGGCCTTTACCACGCGGATTACATTTCGCTTTCGGGCAAGTTGATCGAACTTACAGTCAACCGCGCGCGGCAAGGAACCGCTCCTCCGGGAGCAACCACCATGGTTTTGCAAACCAGCAATTATACATTCACAGCCACAGCCGATAATCTGGCGGGTCAGGCAGCACTGGCGGCTATTCCAATCGGAAGCGTTTTGGCTGTGAGCGGGATTTGTCTCACTCATATTGACAGCGACGGCAAACTGGAATCCTTCCAAATCCTCATCGGGAGTCCAAAGGATGTCCTGATCATCGAGAAACCCGGCTGGCTGACACCGCAGCGTCTCTGGATTGGATTTGTGATTGTCTGCTCCGTGCTGATTGTGATTATGAGCTGGACCATCATGCTGTCGCGGAAAAATTCCGCTTTGAATTTCCTCGTTGCTGAACGTGAAAAAGCGCAACTGGCGTTGCAACAGGCCAACGACCAGCTTGAAGGAAGAGTCAAGGAGCGAACGGCGCAACTAAAGTTTGAAATTACGGCCCGCAAGGAATCGGAAGTTCAATTCAAAGCCGTGTTGACGGAAAGAACGCGCTTGGCGCAGGAACTTCACGACACGGTCGAGCAAACGCTCACGGGCATTGCCTTGCAACTAAACACGGCGTCGAAGCTGCATGATCGCAGTCCTGAAAACTCGTTGCGCCATCTTGAGCTTGCCCGCAGTTTGATGGCCAAAAGTCAGGTGGAAGTCCGCCAGTCAGTCTGGGACTTGCGCAGCCGGGCGCTGGAGCAATTCGATCTTGCCACCGCCTTGACTGAAGGCGCCAGGCAGATTACTTCCGAAACGAATGTTCAAGTTCACTTTGAGACCAAAGGCGAGCCGCGGTCCTTGCCGGAAGTCGTTGAAGAAAATCTTTTGCGCATCGGACAAGAGGCGCTCGCCAATATCGCCAAACATTCCGGCGCAACCAGTGTGAACATAGAACTGCAATTTGAACGCCAACAGGTCAGTTTGCAGATCAAAGACAATGGAATCGGTTTCGACCGCGAAAAAGCCGCAGGACCAGGCGAAGGGCATTTTGGTTTGCTCGGCATGTCCGAACGCGTCAAGCGGATTGGCGGCCGGTTCATCCTTTCAAGCAAACTAGAAGAAGGAACACTGGTTCGCGTTGAAATCCCTTTAAATCCGTCACTGGAATTTCAATCCCCATCGGCCACTGACGATGTGGTTGTCACATGAAAAAAACAGAGAAGATTCGCATATTGATAGCCGACGACCATTACATTGTTCGGATGGGTTTGATTGCGCTCGTGAACACAGAGCCGGACATGGAAGTGGTGGCAGAAGCTGCCGATGGCAATCAAGCGCTGGAACTCTTTGCCAAACATCATCCCGACCTTGCCTTGCTGGATTTAAGGATGCCGGGCAAAAGCGGGATACAAACTACGCTGGAGATACGAAACAAATTTCCATCGGCGCGAATTCTGGTGTTAAGCGCCTTTGATGGCGATGAAGACATTCACCGGGCGCTCCACGCCGGGGCGCAAGGATACGTGCTCAAAAATTCCACAGGTGACAAACTCGTTCCTGCATTGCGGGCCGTGGCGGCGGGACAAAATTGGATTCCCAAGGAAATTGCCAGCCGACTTGCCTCGCGGAAATTGTTGGAAGAATTAACGTCCCGCGAAGTGGAGGTTTTGAACGAACTGGCCAAGGGACTCTCCAATAAAGAAATCGCCGACACTTTGAATATTACCGAATACACCGTGAAGGATCACCTGAAAAACATCCTTGGAAAACTTCGCGTGGCTGACCGGACGGAAGCCGTCACGACTGCAATTCATCGCGGGATCATCCATTTGTGAAGTGGTCGGCGGTCTCTTCGAGTGTCTTTGCATTTTGAAAATCGCTTTATCACCCCTCGAAAGAGGGATGAAAAGGATTCCTGTAGATTTTATTCTTTCCCCATTCAGGTATCATCTGATGTCCTCTTTAACTTGGTTGAGGCTTGATGGTAACTGCGGAAATTTTACGAATGTCATCAAAATGAGCCGAATGTCCGTTCACAGTTCTTTTGTTGCTGTGGCCGCCTTTTTGTCAAAACGGGCGCTTTTGGTCTGCCCGGTGATTCTTTGCACGGCATTTTCGCCGGCAACCTCGAGCTATACTCTTCCCGCCAATCCCCGGGTAGATGTGATTGTGGATTCCAACTGGCGGTTTATCCGGCAGGATATCGCCGGGGCGCAAGCCACTAAGCTCGATGATTCGTCGTGGACAAATCTGAATTTGCCGCATACTTGGAATAATAGCGACGGTCAGAACAGTGTGAAAAATTACTATCGCGGCGCAGGCTGGTATAGAAGACATTGCCCGGTGGACAAGGACTTCACAGGCCGCCATTTCTTTCTGAAATTTGATGGAGCATTTTCCGAGACCGATGTCTATGTCAACGGCAATTTCGTCGGTGAACATCAAGGCGGGTTTGCCGCGTTTGTTTTTGATGTTACCCCTTACCTCAACGTCGGGGCGGACAACGTGATTGCAGTGAAAGTTAACAACGCCGTGAATACAAATGTTCCACCGCTGTCAGCCGACTTCACCTTTTTCGGGGGATTATATCGTGACGTGCATTTGCTCATTACTGACCCGGTGCAAATCTCGCCATTGGATTACGGCTCTCCGGGAATCTATTTGAAGACGACCGGTGTCAGTTCCAATTCTGCGAACCTCCAAGTGACGGCTGTTCTTTCAAACGCCACTGCGACGGCACAAACTGTAACTGTCCGCAGTATTATCACCGATGCGGCGACAAATGTCGCGGCCATTCTCACCAATGTCGTGACGCTTCAGCCGGCGACAGCATCAAACATTGTTGCGACAACGACGATTAAGAAACCGCATTTGTGGAACGGACTTTCCGACCCGTATCTATACCAGGCCTTTACTGAAGTATGGATACGCTCGAAAGTGGTTGACCTGATCGCCCAGCCGCTGGGCCTTCGTTGTTTCAGCGTGGATGCGAACGAGGGGTTTTTTCTGAATGGACGGCATTATGACCTTCACGGCGTTAATATGCACCAAGACTGGCTGGATCACGGCTGGGCAATCACCGATAAGCAGCGGAACACGAATTTCATGTTGCTGAAGGAGATTGGGGCCACGGCTGTCCGTCTGTCGCACTATGAGCACGATGATTATACTTACCAATTGGCGGATCAAAATGGGATTATTCTTTGGAGCGAGATTCCGCTGGTTAATCGTATCACTGAATCGCCCGCCTTTTACGCCAATGCCAAACAGCAGCTTATCGAACTTATCCGGCAGCGCTACAATCATCCATCGGTGGTTTGCTGGGGAGTGTTCAATGAGATTACCATGAAACCCGGGCCAAAGCCGGTCAATTTGGTCAGCCAACTGGCGCAGCTTGCCGCGCAGGAAGATCCTACACGCCTTTCCACTTCCGCCGCCAATGCCAGTGACGATGAGCCATCCAATTGGTGCACCGAGTTAACCGCCATCAACAAGTATTTTGGCTGGTATAATGGCAAGCTCGGAGAATTTGGAACTTGGGCCGACGAAATTCACGCGAAATACCCCAACCGCCGTCTTGGCATTAGCGAGTATGGTGCTGGCGGTAGTGTTTATCAGCACAGTGAAGAGCCGGTAGCCGAACCTGCCAACGCTGGACCGTATCATCCGGAGGAATATCAGAATCTTTTTCACGAAACCTATTGGCAAGAGATGCAGGCGCGGCCATTTCTCTGGTGCAAATTTGTTTGGAACATGTTTGATTTTGCAGTTGCCGGCCGCAACGAAGGTGACACCCCGGGGCGCAATGACAAGGGACTTGTAACTTATGACCGTCAGGTGCGCAAGGACGCTTTCTACTATTACAAAGCCAACTGGACAACGAATCCAATGGTTTACATCACGGGGCACACTTTTACTGATCGGCTGACCAATGCCGTTACAGCCAAAGTTTATGCCAACTGCGATTCGGTCGAACTTTTTCTAAATGGCATTTCGCAACGCGTTCGTGCGAGCACCAATTGCATTTTCGCCTGGCCGGTGACATTGTCTGGCGGAACAAATTTTATTAAAGCGATTGGCAGCAATGGAGAGGTTCGAGTCACCGATTCACTTGCTTGGGTCGCGCCAATCCTGCCGTCAACAGCCAAGACACACAATACCTCAAGCGGCGCTGCATATCATCTCAACAGCACCAATGATACTCTGCAATTATCTGGCATGGTTAGTAATACTGTGCCGCAGCCGGTTTCTGCGCAGCTTAACTAAAAGAGCAGATAAATATTTGATGTAACATGAAGCATACACTTATTGTTGTAATTTTACTGATTGCGCTCATGTCCGTGCCTTCTCGCGGTGCTTCCGGGCATTCCAAAACTCACGTTGAAATTTATCTTACAGCAAAGGACACGGGGCAGAGGCTGGCAAAAGCCGGTGAAGCAGAGCTAGTGGATACTTTACCGGTGACTGAGAAGGAAGAATACATTTTTGTTGATCCTTCAAAAACTTTCCAAACCGTTCTCGGCATCGGCGGCGCTTTGACAGATGCGGCAGCGGAGACTTTTTATAAACTTCCTGAAGATAAACAACAGGAAATTCTGAGGGCATATTTTGATCCGGAAAATGGCATCGGTTACACGCTTGGACGAACCCACATCAACAGTTGCGATTTTTCAAGCGAGAGTTACACCTACGTCAAGGATGGCGACAAGCAACTGGACAGCTTTGACATCGCTCATGATTTGAAATTCCGTATTCCTTTTATCAAAGCGGCGATTGCGAAATCAGGAAATCATTTCACGCTGTTCGCCAGCCCTTGGAGCCCGCCCGACTGGATGAAGGACAATGGCGACGTGCTTCACGGGAGCAAATTGAAACCCGAATACTATGACTCATGGGCGCGCTATTACAGCAAGTTTATTCATGCCTATGAGAAGGAAGGTATTCCGATCTGGGGATTGACGGTGCAAAATGAACCGCTGGCCAGGCAGACTTGGGAATCGTGCATTTACACCGCCGAAGAAGAGCGCGATTTTGTAAAAAATTATCTCGGCCCAACTTTGCGAAATGCCGGCTTGAAAAACAAAAAAATTGTTATTTGGGATCACAACCGAAGTTTGATGTATCACCGTGCGTCGGTGATTTTGGATGATCCGGCGGCCGCCAAATATGTTTGGGGCGTCGGCTATCACTGGTATGTGGGTGACAATTTTGAAAACGTCAAACGCGTCAAGGAAGCTTATCCGCAAACACACCTTTTGTTCACCGAGGCGTGCAATGGTCCTTTTGATTACGGCAAAATCAACGACTGGCAATGGGGTGAACTCTATGCCAGGTCAATGATCCAGGATTTTAACAATGGCGCTGAAGGCTGGACGGATTGGAATGTGTTATTGAATGAAAAAGGCGGCCCAAATCATGTTCAGAATTTTTGCTTTGCGCCGATTCATGCCGATACCAAAACCGGGGAACTGCATTACATGAATTCGTATTACTACATCGGCCATTTTTCAAAATTCATTCGTCCGGGCGCAAGGCGGATCGTCAGTTCATCCACAACCGACAAACTGCTGACCACCGCTTTTTTGAATCAGGATGGGAAAATCGCCGTTGTGGTTCTCAATCTTTCCGATCACGCATTGTCTTTTAACCTCCAGTTGGGTGGTAAAGCCACAAGGACCAGCAGCCCAGCCCATTCCATTATTACACTGGTGATTTAGGAAACCCCAGCAAAGCCGGTGTCAATACGCGGCAGCCAGACGCTTCGCGGCTCGCACGTTGAGTTTCCGCCAGTCCGGGAAATCCGGCTCCAAATCGCCGTAATAAAACGTCGCCGCCGCGTAGCCGCGCGCGAGGATTTTTTCCACCGGCCAGTTCGATGCCTCCTTACCGCGGCAGGCGTCGGTGTTACGATTGTTCGTCACGCAACCGTTTGGCCTCTGTGGCATCCTGCGCTCGGAAAAAAGAGTGTGTTA
>PLZL01000388.1 GCA_003152145.1 Limisphaerales bacterium | reverse complement strand
GCGAGTTGATTCGGGTCGTCAAGCAACTTCGCCAGGTCGAGTTTCGAGAGATTGTAAAACGGGCGATCAGTGATCTTCTGGAGCAGGCTTCGGATAACCGTTTCCGGTTTGGTTTTAATGGCGGGAAACTCCTTCAAGACCTGCGCCTTGGTCGGAGCCAGCAGGCAGTCAAACCGCCGAAGCACGGTGAGCGGCAGGATGACCTTGCGGTATTCGTTTCGCTTGTAAGGGCCGCGGAGCAGGTTGCAGATGCTCCAGATAAAATTGGCGAGTTGTGAATGTGTTTCGATAGTCATGGATTCATCCCGCAGTCAAACAGATTGACGCGAGTGTGCGCCGCAAATCCGGCAGCGTCAATTCCGCGATTCAATGCGCGCCGAGTTGCAATCGCGTGTCGCTTTCGAGCAGGGTTTTCAGATTCGCCCAGTGCGCCTCGTTCATGTCGTTGAAGGCGTTCAGATAAACGGCCACGGCTTCCGGCGGATGCTTGGCGAGCAGGGTTTCAACGGCGGATTTCAACTTCGCGTCGTCCATCTCCTTGGGCAGGTCGTCCACGACGCCGTCCTTGTTCTCGATGCCGAGCGCGTTCAGAAAATCCACGAGCATCGCCTTGTGCTTGGTCACGAGCCAGGCGCGAATGAGACCGCCGGCGGCGGTTTCCAGCGCCGGGCGCGCCAGGCTGGCAATCATCTCGGCGTGCTGCTGGGGCCGCGGCTGGCGCTCCAAAAAGACCGGGCGCACGTGCCGCGCCTGCGCGACGGCGGCCAGCGTGGCCTTATAGACCGGCTTGTCCGACTCGTGGGTGAAGGTGATAATTTCATTCGCCAGGGCCGGCGACATGAAACCGAATAGTTCGTGGGAGGTTAACATTGAAAGTTCAGTGTTCAGCGTTCAAGGTTCAGAGTTTAAGAAATGGTGGTGACGGAAATCTTATTTTTATTTGCAAGCTGTCCGCAAGTTTCCTGTTCCAGCAAAAGCGTTTTGCCGGATTCGAGCGCGAGGGCCGAAATGCCGCTCTTCGCGCAAACTTCCAGCGTCTGCGAGCCGATGCAGGGAATGTCGAAACGCATGTCGTGGTTCAGCTTGGCGACCTTGACGGCGACCACGCCGCCGTCCTTGCCCGCGAGTTCGCCACCGCGCGCGAGGCATTTGTCCGTGCCTTCAAATGCCTCGACCGCGAGCACCGCGCCGTTTTTCACGACGACGGTCTGGCCGATTTCCAGCCGCGAAATCTCCCGTGCGATGCGAAAGCCGAAATCCACGTCGCCCTTTTGTTCGCCGGAAAGTTTCGGTCCGAGGTGGAAATCCTTTCCGGGCATGAGCGGCGCGAGCCACGGCGTGGCGTCAATCAATTCCACGCCGTCCTTTTTCAGTTCATCGGCAATCGCGCCGAAAATGGTGTGGGCGTTTTTTTCCTTGAGCCGGAGCAGGAGCGCCATTGTCCGCAAATCGGGCCGGAGGTCGTAAAGATTTTTCGGCGCGATCTGGCCGACCATGACGCATTGCGTGAGGCCGCGGTCGGTGAAGGCGGAAATCATTTTGGAAAGCTGGCCGACCTTGAGCCAGACGATGTCGTCCACGAGCGGCGCGAGCGCGGGGTCGGTCTCGTTNNTGCCGGGCGAATTCCAGCGGCAGCGAGCGGTTGCCGGCGATGAGGCCGAGGGACGCGGGCGCGGTGTTCATTTCGGGCAAAGAGTGTCGCGTGACAGGTGACAAGTGACAAGTGACAAGTGACGAGGACGCTTATGTCACGTGTCTCCCGTCACCCGTCGTTCATCTGTCCTGTTTTGGAACAGCCTGTCCAACTTAATGAAAATTTCGGGAAGGCGTGGCGGAAGTGCGGAACATTTCCTTGGAAAACCTGACACCTCGCTTTTTTGATAATGTGGCTCGCTAATTGCTTCGTGGGTGGCGATGTCATCGTCGTTTGATTCCATCTACAAAAAAATGGCTTCGTCGCTCGAAACCGGCGGCGCGGGACACATGCATGAGGCGAAATTAGATCCCGCCCGGCACATCTCGCCCGTCGTCGCGCACGAATTGAACAACATCCTCACCATCATCCAGGGCTATGCCGACCGGCTGCTGCTCAAGCACGGCGAAAATCCAGCGCTCGTGGCGCACCTCAAGCTCATTTCCGAGGCAGCCCATCGTGCGTCCATCCTCGTCCGCAGCGCCGTGACGTCGGAGGCGGATATGCCGCCGCGCCCGCAGCCCAATCCCCCGCCGCTCGTGCCCGCCGCGTAACACGGCTGGCTCCTCATCAGACCGCAGCGATTGGTGGTGTAATTTGGAACGCCGAGCACCGTCTCGGCTCGAAGGTGGCTTTCAATTCAAACTTGCCGAGGCGGTGCTCGGCGTTCCGCCATTTCCTCACGGCGATTGGTTTTGACGCTTTGCGTTTGTTCGCGTAGCGTGGCGCACGCTATTTTACGCGAATTGTCATGACCGGGCTGATTAAAATGATTTTCGGGTCGAGGACCGACCGCGAAGTGAAACGACTCAAACCGTTCGTCTCTCAAATCAACGAGATCGAGAACGGCCTCCGGAAACTTTCCGACGACGAACTGCGCGCCAAGACCGCCGCGTGGAAGGAGGAGCTTGCCAAAATCGAGGACAAGGATGAACTCGCGCAAAAGCTCAACGACATTTTGCCGGCAGCGTTCGCCGTCGTCAAAAATGCCTGCCGCCGGTTGTTAGGCCAGGAAATCACCGTGCGCGGCCTGCCGCAGAAATGGGACATGGTCCCGTTCGACGTGCAACTCATCGGCGGCATCGCCCAACACCTGGGCAAAATCACCGAAATGGCCACCGGCGAAGGCAAGACGCTCGTCGCCACCCTGCCCGTATATCTCAACGCGCTGACCGGCCGCGGCGTCCACGTCGTGACGGTGAACGATTATCTCGCCGCGCGCGACAGCGAGTGGATGGGCGCGATTTACAAATTTCTCGGCCTGACCGTCGGCGTGATTTTGCACGACCAGCCGCCGCGCGTCCGCCGGGAGCAATATGCCTGCGACGTCACCTACGGCACGAACGCGGAGTTCGGCTTCGATTATCTGCGCGACAACGGCATGGCCACGCGCAAGGAGGAGCAGGTCCAGCGCGGACATTTTTACGCCATCGTGGACGAGGTGGATTCCATCCTCATTGACGAGGCGCGCACGCCGCTCATCATCAGCGGCCCCTCGGTGCACACGTTCGACGAGCAATACGCGCAATGGAAGCCGCTGGTCGAATCGCTCGTCCGCGCGCAGCAGCAGTTGTGCGCGCGCTTTTTGTCCGAGGCCGAGGCGCTGATCAAAAAGTTGCGCCCGGAAGACGGCTCGAATGTTCAAGATGCCGGGGCGATGGAACATGAAATCGGCCTGCTGCTGTTCCGCGTCAAGACCGGCCAGCCCAAGTCCGAAGGATTGATGAAGATTTTGGAGAATCCGGAAAACGCCGGATTGATGAACC
>PLZL01000087.1:305-3747 GCA_003152145.1 Limisphaerales bacterium | reverse complement strand
GTCACGCTGCCCGAAGGCGTCAGTTTGCGGCGCGTGGCGGAAGTGTTGCTGGATGCGTGGGAGGCCGATCCGCGCCGCTGGATGAACGCGCCGCTGCAATTGCGCGAAGGCGCGCCGCCCAAGTCGGCGATGCCTGTGCCGCAGGACGCAATGGATTTGTTCCGGCTGCTCATGGAACGGCGCGTGGATTATCTGCTCGTCGGCGGCATGGCGATGCTCACCTACGTCAAAGGCCGCAATACCAAGGATGTGAATTTGCTCATGTCCGTCGCCGCGCTGGAGCAACTTCCTGAATTAAAGATTGAAGACCGGAAAGATTTTTTCGCACGCGGAAGATTCAAGAGCATCCAAGTGGATTTGTTGCTGACCCAAAATCCACTGTTCAAAATTGTCGCGGAACGGTTTGCGACAAAGCATCCGTTCGAGGAATTCCCCGTTCCCACAGCGACGGTTGAAGGAATGATTCTGTTAAAGCTCTTCGCGCTGCCGTCGCTTTATCGGCAGTTTGATTGGGAGCGGATTCACGTTTATGAAGGCGACATCAAGACGTTATTGGCTCTTCACAAGCCGGCGATGGAACCGCTCTTCAAGCTGCTCGAACCGCATATCCTGCCAACGGATTTGAAGGAGTTGGGAAAAATTGTTTCTGATGAGCAACACCGCATCGCCAAGGCGGAGCGCGGCATTCAAAGTTAATGGCTACCAGCAACATTCCCGAAATCAGCCTCGTCATTCCGTGTTACAACGAGGAAGGCAACTTGCGCGAACTCGTCAAGGCCATCCGCGAGGCGGCCGAGCCGTTGAAGATTGCCTACGAGGTCGTCATCACCGACGATTGCAGCAAGGACAAGTCGTGGGAAATCCTCAAGGAACTCGCGGCGGGCGATCCGCGCATCCGCGTGCAGAAATTTGCGTTCAACTGCGGCGAGAGCGCGGCAAGCTTCGCCGGCCTCAAGGCCGCGCGCGGCAAATATCTCTTCACGCTCGACGCCGATTTGCAGAACGACCCGAAGGATTTGCCGAAATTTCTGGAGGCGCTGAAAAATTTCGACTGCGTCTGCGGCACGCGCGTGAAGACGCGCGGCGAAGGCGACAACTTCATCCGTGTCGCGTCGTCGCGCATCGCCAACGCCGTGCGGAACAAATTATCCGGCGAAAAAATTTCCGACGCCGGTTGCACCTACCGCGCATTCAAGCGCGAATGCATCGAGAATTTGAAATTTTTCAAGGGCATGCACCGTTTCCTGCCAACGTTGTTCAAGATTGAGGGCCACACCGTCACCGAAATCGAGGTGACGAACAATCCGCGCTTTGCCGGCCAGAGCCAATATGGCGTTTGGAACCGCCTCTTCGCGTCGTTCTACGATTTGCTCGCGGTGCGCTGGATGAAGAAGCGGATGTTCAAATACAAGGTCGCGGAAAAAATAAATTAGTGGGACGGGCTTCCAGCCTGTCTCCAATTGAAATACAACAAAAAATTAAAGACAGGCGCGACGCCCGGGCTACACCGCATGCAACAATTTTTGATCAAGTGCGTCAATTGTGCGTTGCTGATCATCCTCCTCATCGGCGTTCCGGCGGTCACTGGCGCGCGGTTTTGGAACTGGCAGGTTTCTTCGGTTCCCGCGGCGCGGACGCTGATGCTGTGGGGACTGGCGCTCGCCACAGCCGGCAACGCCGCCACCGCGCTGTTTGGAATCAGGGGCCGCAAGGAACGGAAATTATGCTGGGAATGGGCGGCGGTTTTCGGCGCGCTGCTGGGCGTGGAATACGCGTTTGTTCATGGCTGGTTCAATTTCAACTGGCTGAGACAAATCCTGCTCTGGCTGCAAGAGCATTTCTGAATCCGCCGCGCGTCGGCCGGCCCCGCTTCCCGGTTGAAATAAGAGAAACATCTTATGGGAATTGTTTTTTCTTAAGAAAGCCGCGTTTTTTTGTTCTGGAAAAACGAAAATTTCTTATGTAACATTCGAGTTCTGTTTGGGTTGTCAAATTGCGCGGACATTTTCGATGACCACGAAACCGTCCGCCGCGGAAAGAAATTTTATGGAAACGATTGCCATGGAAAAACCTTCGTCGGTGCTGAACACCCTGCCCGGCGACGACATCCGCCAGATGATGTGGCGTTTCACCGACCGTTATGAGCTTCATATGCTCGTGCAATCCGTGCGCGGCGTGGCGCGCGGCCCGGTCGCCCGGCTTGTCGCTGCTGGCGGACGCAACTCGCATGAGTGGACGCCCGAAAAAGCAAGCTTGCTCCCCCATTTCGACCAAAGCGGCATCACCGCCGCGTTTCTTGACCCGGGGCAAGGCGGGTTCATCGCCGGGCCGAAAAATCTCGTGCTGGCCCTCATCGCGTTTGAACTGGCGTGGGTGGACGCCGGCGCGGCCACCGGCAGCCTCGCCGGCAACCTCGGCCTCGCCCCGATTCACGAGCGCGGCACACCGGAGCAACGCGCCAAATACATCGCTGCCGCCGCCCCGGTGAACCCGGGCGAGCACCGTAAACAAGTCCGCGCCGCGTTCGCGCTCACCGAACCGCTGCCGTTTGTTGGCGTTGAAACCGGCATGTTGGCTGGCAAGGTGCGGGTCGCCGACTGGAAGGAAAGCCGCGAACCGATGCTGCAAGTGGAAAAGCGCGGGCGCTTCATCACGAACATGGGTTTCGCCAACGTCGTCACCGCCGCCGTGGATTCGGACGACAAACGCATCAAAGGCAGTTGCATGGTAATTTTGGAGGAAGGTGATCCCGGCATTTTCGATCGCGGCACGCCCACGAAGAAACTCGTCCACCAGCTTTCCTCGACGAACGATCCGGTCTTCAATTTGAAAGTTCCCGCCGGCCGCATCGTTGGTGGTTACACGGTCAAAGATGGCGTCATCATCCCGAATTATTCGCACGGCGAAATCATCGAGGCGGTTTTCCGCCGCACGCGCGTCACGGTCGGCCTGATGACCGCCGCGAAACTGCTTTCCGCAGTCGAGCCGGTGATCCTTTACCAGCGCCGCCGGTTTCGCGGTGGCGAGGGCGCGCCCGGCACGCCGCGTTACGAACTCGGCATCCAGCAAAAGGAGGACGCGTTGCACCGGCTTGTTGACATCTGGGCCACTGGCGAGGCGAGCGCGTCGCTGGGCTTCGCCGCCGCGCGGTTGTTCGACGAACTCGATCCGCTGGAAAAGCAAAAAGAGAAATGGCTCGCGGAGAAAAAGCTGACCGGACGCGCCGCGTTCAAGGAACTTTCGAAAAAGCAACAGGAGGCGTTGGAATTGGTCCGATTGAATTCCCAGCCCGTCGGCCAGCGCGACCTGAAACGCGCCGAGAAATTGGAATCCGACCCGCTCGTGAAGTTCTCGGTCCTCGACACGATCGCGAACGTCCTTTGTCCCGCGTGCAAACTTTGGAACACGGGCCACGGCGCGAACATGATGCGCGAAGCCGTCA
>PLZL01000087.1:0-278 GCA_003152145.1 Limisphaerales bacterium | reverse complement strand
CGAAGCTGTATCACAAAACGCGGCAAGGCGTGACGTTCCCACTTGCGGACGCGCTTTGCTGGTTGCTGGCCGCGAGGCAATTCATCCTCGACGTGATCGAACTGGAAACCAAAGGCGGCGAAAATCCAGTGCTCGCCGACGGACTCGCCGGCACCGTGGCGTTCTTCACGGATCTTTGCCACGTGCAAACCGCGCGGGCCGCAGGCGAAGCAGGCCGCATCTGCGCTGAAATTGTTCACGGTTACAATCGTCATCCAGCCTGGGACGAAACCAGTTGT
>PLZL01000430.1:1789-3344 GCA_003152145.1 Limisphaerales bacterium | reverse complement strand
TTTCGAGCAACGTGCCGAGCGAGGCAGCCGTCAGGCCCTTGCCCAATGAACTCACCACGCCGCCGGTGACAAATATGAATTTCATTTCAAATCTATTTTAGCCACAGATTGAACACAGATAAAACACAGATTTATTTCAACTGCTTGAAGGGACTCCAAAAATGCGCTTGTGTGCTTCCTGCTTTAACCATTCCAATAAAACTGAAAACGTCCAAGATGTTCCTGGTTTGATAACGTGCTCCTTTGCCAGTTTCCAAATTTTACTATCGCGCGTTGCATCGAGAAAATCATGGCCAGCCCAAGTGAGACGATAAACGCTCGCGCCAACCGCGATGCCACTGCTGTCTTTTACAAAGGATGCCACGATCAAACCAGCGTCATCCATGATCTGATAATTGTATATTACGGCCTCCGTAGAATACTCGCTCAATTCTGGTGGCGCTTCGCCCGCCTCTTGTTCCAGAAGAAGCAATCGAATCAATTCCACGTCACGTTTCATAAACTATGTCAGTAGTTTTTTCTTTGCCGCGTCGAATTCTTCCTGTGACAAAATGCCTTGCTGCTTAAATTCTGCGAGCTTGCGAAGCTCATCGGTTATTGTCCCCGCAGTTTTATTTGGCGATGCAGCTTGTTTGGAATCCCGCAGAATCTTTTCGACCTTCGCTTTGAATGTCGAGACCTCATCGTTCAGTTCTTTTTGAAAAATAAATGCGTCGGGGTCTTGAGTGGCTTCGATGATGCCTCCCATGAAGGGTTTGCTGCCCGCGTATGAAAACAAAATGAAGCCGGGCGACCACCATACGCCGAGTTTCAATTGTATCGCAGTGAGCGTCGAAATAGGGATCATACGTTCGCCAGTAAGTCCAGCTGCCATTGCATGCGCCACACCGCGCCTGCGAATAATTATATTGTCATCCGCAAGCTCTAACTCGTTGTTGATTGACACAATTTTCATCCGGCCGGCTTTCTTCTTTTGCAAGCTCTGTAAAAAATCCATCGTTTTACTCCAGCCTTCTATTTTCAAAACTTGACTGGTTTCGTCGAGCGTTAATCCATTCATCAATTCATCAAGCTCTGCTTCTGATGGACGTGGATTGCGTAGCCATATCGCATATAATTTTTCCCTTGTCGTGGCGTCATAAACATCTATCGCCTTGAGAAAATTTGTTTCTGTAGTAAATCGGTCAACAAAAGCTTCAAGCTCACTATCTGCCAAAGTGGGTGCGGCAGATGGTTGTGAAAGTGGTGTTTGAGGAATGAAAAGTTTTGTTTCAATGCCGCAATGCGGACATGGAATGAGGCTGTTTTCTTCAACGAGTTCGGTAGCGTCAAATTCAATTCCGGTGTCGCAATGCTGACAGCGACAAGTGACGTAATTGGTTGATTCGCTCATATTCCCAAAATAGTATCAGAAATCTGTGTTTAATCCGTGTTTCATCTGTGGCTAAAGTTTTTTCAAAAATCTTTCCACCCATTCCACGTCTTCCGGCGCGTCCACGCCCACGCTTTCGTAATCCACTTTCACGACCGCGATCTGGATGCCGTTTTCCAGCGC
>PLZL01000430.1:0-1765 GCA_003152145.1 Limisphaerales bacterium | reverse complement strand
TCGTGCGCCTCGAAAAATATAACGCCCGGCCGGCGGCGTTGACAACCACTTTCACCACGTTCGGATTGTCCAGTTCGACGGGATTCTTGATGCGCGTGGCGGCGGTGGACATTTCGTTCTGCGCCAGCGCGCCGGCGACGGCGTTAATCACCAACGGCTCAATCAACGGCTCGTCGCCCTGGATGTTCACCACCGCGTCGCAATCGCAGCGCTCCGCGACCTCCGCAATCCGGTCGCTGCCACTCGGATGCTCCGGGCGCGTTATTTCCGCGCGACAGAATTTCTGCGCAACCTCCCAGATGCGCATGTCGTCCGTGGCCACGATGACCTCGCTCAGTGACTTCGCCTTCTGGCACTGCTCGACGACGCGCTGGATGAGCGGCTTGCCCGCAATGAACGCGAGCGGCTTGCCGGGGAAACGCGTCGAAGCAAAGCGCGCGGGAATGATGCCGACAATTTTCACGGGCATCCATTAAGCCACAGAACCGGCGCGGATGAAACATAGATTTTGGAAAATCGGGTTTGACATCGCGCCCAAAGTGCGCCAGTATATCCGCGAACTGACTGCGACATTGTCTTTGCCGTGTTGAGGCACAGGTGCCTCGAATGCCGGGTTGAGAAAAATCCATTTTGAACTATTCCGGGCGCCCGCCGTCCAATGTGTGACGGCATTTGCTACCGTTGACGCCGCGAGGCAACCGAAATCCCAGCCAGTCCAACCAATACCATTTTATTTTTGATTTATGCCGAGAGTCTCCAAAAAAGCAAAAGCCAAGACCGCGGCGGAAGCCGTCGTGGAAGCGCCCGCTCCCAACGGCGGCGCGGTCGCGGAAACCACCGTCCCCGAAACCGCCGCGGCCGAACCCGCGCCGGAATTGCAGCCGCCGTCCACGCCGGTCGAGCCGGTCATGGACGACGCGAAGTCCGAGGAGCGGCGCGGTTATCAGCGCGACAAAATCGCCGCGTCGCTGAACATCGCCAAATTGCAGGCGATGAGCATGACCGAGCTCAACGGCATGGCCAGGGAACTCGGCGTGGAAAATTTCGGCACGATGCGGAAGCACGAGGTCATTTTCCACATCCTCCAGAAAAACGCCGAGCGCGCGGGCGTGCTGTTTTCCGAAGGCGTGCTCGAAGTGCTGCCGGAAGGTTTCGGTTTTTTGCGGTCGCAGAGTTTCAATTACCTGCCCTGCCCGGAGGACATTTACATTTCGCCGTCGCAAATCCGCCGCTTTGATTTGCAGACGGGAAATCTGATCGCCGGCCAGATCCGCCCGCCGAAGGAAAAGGAAAAATTTTTCGCGCTGCTCAAGGTTGAGGCCGTGGACACCGAAGATCCGGACAAGGCGAAGGAAAAAACGCATTTCGACAACCTCACGCCGCTCTTTCCGAACAAGCGGTTCATTCTCGAAACCGCCGCCGATGAATTGAGCACGCGTGTGCTGGATCTCGTCTGTCCCATTGGCAAAGGCTCGCGCGGCCTCATCGTTGCGCCGCCGCGCACCGGCAAAACGGTGTTGATGCAGAAAATCGCCAACGCCATTCTCAAGAACAATCCGGAGACGTATTTGTTCATCCTGCTGATTGACGAGCGGCCCGAGGAGGTCACGGACATGGAACGCACCTGCAAAGGCGCGGAAGTGATTTCGTCCACGTTCGATGAACCGCCGGAGCGTCACGTGCAGGTGGCCGAAATGGTCATCGAAAAGGCGCGCCGCATGGTCGAGCACAAGCGCGACGTGGTGATTCTGCTCGACTCCATCAC
>PLZL01000117.1 GCA_003152145.1 Limisphaerales bacterium | reverse complement strand
AAAATCGCTGCGCCGGTTTTTCCAGAACGCGAGCCGCAAAGTATAACTGAAAAAAACGCGAAGGCAAGAGCCGTTTTCGCTAAAAAAAAACAGGTTGCAACGAGTTTGACAGACTATTTTCTGTGAATAACCACCCCTTGACACCCCAAAGCTTTGTATGTTACAAATTGGCGACCACAATTAGCAGTGGATTTATGCGTTGCCCCAAGTGCGGCTGTCAGGAAGACAAGGTCATTGATTCGCGCGCCTCGCGCGAAGGTGCAACCATCCGCCGTCGTCGCGAATGCGAAAAATGCGGTCACCGCTTCACGACTTACGAGGAACTGGAACACGAAGGTTTGATGGTGCTCAAGCGCGACGGACGCCACGAGGAATTTTCCCGCGAGAAACTTCTGGCCGGCATCAAGAAAGCCTGCCAGAAGCGCCCCGTCACACCGCAGGCGATGGAAGGTCTGGCCGACCACATTGTTGCCGCCGTGACCGCCAAGTTCGAGTCCGAGGTGCCCGCCGATTTCATCGGCAAAATGATCATGGACGGCCTGCGCGAAATTGACGACGTCGCCTATGTGCGCTTTGCCAGCGTCTATCGCCGGTTCCAAGAAGCCACCGACTTCGTGCAGGAAGTCAAAAAGCTGGAGGCCGCCAAATGATTGCGCTGCGATCCGACTGCCTGCTCTTCCAACTCGCCAACGGCGAAAGCGTTCCCTGCTCGGCGGAAATGATCAATTTCGAAATCACCGGCAACTCCTGCGGACTGCTCGAACCCGAAACGCTACGCCATGCCGCCGCGTCCGTGTTCCATTATTTCAAGGAGGAACTCCGGCGCGACAATGTCACCGTCGGCGAATTCGCCGTTGCGCTCGAAAAAGTCCTGCGCAGACTCGGCTTCGTCATCCGCGCCGGCGGCATCGAATCATGCCCGCCGAACGCCATTGCGACCGACCTCGGCCGGCTCGCGNNGCGAATCCGCCGACAGCCTGGAACTCTTCTTTTTTCCGCGCCTGCGCAACGAACTCCGGACGCAACTCCGGCAATCGCCGCGCGTCGTGCATTTTTGCGGATTGCGCGGCTGCGTCAAGCAGTTGGCCGGCGCGCGCCGCTGGAGCCATCGGTGCGAAAGATTACAGGACCAGATCGTCGAGTATTTGCGCGGTTGCCTGACGGCTGAACCGGAGCAAAACGAGTGCGCGCTGGTGGTGGAATAGAACTTTGACGCCAATTGTCGCGAATGAAAACCGGTGGGGCGCGCATCCCCGCGAGCCGAAAAATAATTAGTGACAATTCGTGTAATTCGCGTCAAAAGTTTTGCCATGAACAAGACGCTTTTTGAAAAAATCATTGATCGCGAAATTCCCGCCAAAATTATTTATGAGGACGACAGGGTCATCGCCTTCCACGACATCAAGCCGCAGGCGCCGACGCATGTGCTGATCATTCCCAAGAAGCCGATTCCGCGTCTCGCCGAGGCCACGTCCGAAGACCATCCATTGCTGGGACATCTCCTGTTGAAAGCCGCCGAGGTGGCTGACAAGCTTGGCTTGAAGGACAGCGGTTACCGGCTGGTCGTCAACAACGGGCCGGACGCCGGCGAAGCCGTGCCGCACCTACACGTCCACATTCTGGGCGGACGCAAAATGAACTGGCCGCCGGGTTAGTTCAGTGGAAATCCTTTTTGGTCTTCCGGGTTGACGAAAACCAACTCTACCGAGTGCGGACCGGTGCGGACCAAGGCCGCCGGCTTGTCCGCCAGCAGCGCCAATAGCTCGTCATCGTTGATGAGCTGGAATCCGCCGCTGGTCGTGGCGATTTCAATGACTTTTGAAATCGACGCGGCAAATCCAGCCGTGGAAAAACTCTGCGTGCTGACGATTGCGCTGGCCGGCAGTGGCTGCGTGCGAACCAGTTCGTAACTTTGACGCACGATTTGTTTTGCGAACGGTGATGAACCAACCGGCGGCTTCGAAAAATGTTGCGCCACCAAAAACGCCATCAAACCCATCAGGACCAAAACTCCGGCGGCGGACCGCACCTGACGGAATTGCCGCCGCCGCCGCGCAAGGCGCAGCGTTCCCGCCAGCATCGCCGCGCGGAAATCAGGCGGCGATGCCTCGGCGAGCACCTCGGCCAGCAGATTTTGGTTGTCAGTTCTCTCGTTCATTTTTCAGTTCAGCCAGCACGGCATTTTTGAGTTTGTGGCGGACGCGGGAAAGCCTCGATTCCACGGCCTTTTCCGTCGTTTGTTGTCCGTCGGCAATTTCGCGGACGGACTGGCGCAAAATGTATTTCTGTTCTATCAATTGCCGTTCGTCCTCCGGCAGCGCGGTCAACTTGCTTTCCAGCAACGCGCGCAATTGATGATCCGCTTCGCCGTTGTCCATCGCGAACGGCCCGGTTACCTGATGCCGCGTGAACCTGTCCAAAAAGGCGAAATACCGCCGCCGTTTGCGCGATTCGTCCGCGAGAGCGCTGCGGGCCAGCACTGTAAGCCAGCTCCAAAATTTTTCCTCCGACTCGAACACTCTCACATGTCGCACCACGCGGACGAGCGCCAGTTGCAGCGCCTCGCGCGCCGCCTCCTCGTTGCCGCCGGTGACGACGAGCAGGTAACGCAGCAACCGGTCAAAATACGCGTCGTAAAATTGGCGATAAGCCGCTTCGTTGCCGCCCGCCATCGCGCGGGTCAGCGCCGCGATGTCCGGGCTTTGGCGGGGCGAGGCTGCTGACGACCCGACGCCGCTTTGCCCCGCGACGGCTCGCGGGGACGCCCGCGTCACCAACGATTGAACATTTTCTTCCAAGCTGTCTCATTAACTGCCGAATGGAACTTATTTTCCAGACTTTTCTTCGGGTGAAACCGACGGAGGCGGCGGCGACATTTGCTTTTTTAATTGGGCAACCTGGCTCATTAAATCTCGAATTTGATTTTGCATGTCAGAAATTTCACGCCGGGATGTTGTCGTCGCCGGCAGCGTTTGGAGCACTTGCTGAATGGTCTGCAAATTGTTTAGTTCGCCAAAAGCAATCAGCATCTTGGTTTCCTTGTGATAGTTCAATTCCGGCGTCGGCATAACGCCCGCCATTTTCCAGCCGGTTTGAATGGCCGTGGTGATGTCATCCACCGTGAAGCCGCGATCCAGATAGGGTGACAGCGAGTAAAACAGGCAGACTTTTGCCGGCGGCGGAGGAGCCTGTTGCGTTGGAGCTTTATAGACGAAGAAATACCAAATCGTGTCGTCTGATAAGTTGCCATCCTTGGTTTCAAAGCCGTAACTGCTTACCACGTCACGTGGTTGAGATCCAAATCCAGCAGGAAATCCACCGTCGTTTCTGGACGGCGCGTATTTGTAGCTCATGTTCACCACTGCATTGAACAAGCGGGGGACATCCACATTGCTCATTTTGAGCGCCGGGATTTTCGTGTCCGCGTTTTCATCAGGAATGATGGCGTTTAGCGGTTTGCCCATCGCTTTTTCGATGGCTTTGACCAGTTGCGCAGGCGTGCCGCCGGGAAAATCGAGGTTAAACTTGGTCAGGGCTGGCGGCTGATTTTGCGGCGGGTTGGCAGCATTGATGACCGCTTGCAATCGCTGCTGGTAGTTATTGGCGGGAGGAGGCGCGGTTGTTCCGCCCGGCTGTCCAAAAACCGGTGTGAAGTTGAGTGCGAGCAGGCTGGCGGCGAGGAGAATGGATTTTTTCATAAATTGGCTGGTTTGATTTGTGCTCTTTATACAGAAACACGACAGCCAACACAAAATCCTTCGCTTATTTGACAAGTTTCTTCAATACCGTCCCAAGCCGCTTGATGCCTTCGCGGATGTTTTCCTCGGTCGCGCTGCCGAAGCTGATGCGCATTTCGTTGTCCGGCTTCCGACGCGATGGATCGTTGGCGTAGCACAATTCGCCGGGCACGTAGAGCACGTCGTTTTTCATCGCGATCTGGAACACTTTTGAGTTCACGCCGGCGGAAATTCCCTTCGGCAGCCGCGCCCAGAAATAAAGTCCGCCGCCGGATTCCCAGATTTCCACGCTTTTTGAAAAATGTTCCACGAGCGCCTGCTTCATCACGCGCGCCTTGCGGGCGTAATTTTTTTGAACCTTCGCGACGTGCCGGTCGTAAAGCCCGGTTTCCAGCGCGCGGGCGAGGAGTTGTTGCAGCAGGTTTGCCGTGCCGAAATCGTGGTTGCCCTTGATGCGCAGAACAGCAGTGTAAAGTGGCTCTGGCAAAAGGCCAAAACCAACACGCGCGCCGGGTGCATAGGGCTTGCTGTAAGTGCCGGTGTAAATCACGCGTTCCGCTGCGCCGCGGACGGTGAGCGCGGATTTTTCCAGCGCGATGGTAGGGCCGACCTGCCGGTCGGCCTGGACGCGCGGCAGCGCGTCCCTACCAAAACACAGCTCGCGATACGCGGCGTCTTCGAGCAGATAAATCGGATGTCCGGCGAACCGCTCGAATCTCTTCAAAGTTTTCAGCGCACCAGTCTTTTTGGCGAACGAAGTCGTCACACCGGTCGGATTTTGAAAATAGGTGACGAGGTAAATCGCCTTCACGCGGCGGAGTTCGCCGGATTTTTTCAGCCGCTGCAAAACGGTTTCGAGGTGTGCCAAGTCAATTCCGTCACGGTCCAATTTCACGCCGCGCGCGCGGATGCCCTGGCTTTGCAGGATGCTCAAAAAGACAAAATACGTCGGGTCTTCGACGAGAATGATGTCGCCTTCGTCACAGAGCGCTTCGAGCGTCATGTAAAGCAGTTGCTGCGAGCCGCCGGTGATCATCACGCGTCCGGGCGAGTGCGCGTGGTCGTCGTCGCCGTCAAGTTTCTGCAAATGGCGAGCGGTCAATTTGCGCAAGTTGGTTTCGCCGGCGGTGATGCCGTATTGGAGCGCGGGCCGGCCGGTTTTGGGCGTGCGCAAAATTTCGTTGAGCAGCTTGCGTGAAATTTCAACGGGCAGCGTGGCATTGTCGGTGAAACCGGCGGCGAGCGAAATAAGTTTGGGTCGCGTGAGCGCGGTTTGCATCAGCCAGGAGATGGGCGGCAGGGCGGAGCGGCGGCCCAGCGCGGATAAAGCGGAATTTTTCATTTTGCGCTGAAAATGCTGTCGAGGATGACTTCCTTGGTTTTCCAGATGAGCGCCATGGTCATGGCCAGCGGCAGCAGCGCGAAAAGGGTCAGCCCCCAGAAACCAAAATCCTGGAGCCAGCCAAAAAGTGTGCCGAGCACGACGGGCAGGCGCGGGTCGCGGAGCAAAACCACATACGCAACGCCGAAAAACAAAAGGGCGACGAGCAGCCAGCGGTTGAGCGCGGTGAACTGGCGCGTCTCGTGCCGGAGCGTTTCGTCCGGCAGCATCGCGCCGAGTTGCTTCAGCACGACGTTCAGGTTGAACAAAAAAAGGATGGCCGACAGCACGAGCACGAAAATCGCGGCGTTGAAAAATGGCTGGGCCGGCATTTTATTGTGCCAGTAGAGAAACGGACAGAGGCCAAGATTGACGAGGCCGGGGAGGTCCGCGCGGTCAAGCGCGTTGCGCCAGGGGCGCTCCTGCTTTTGAAAATCGCCCATCAGCCAGAGGCCGTAAAGCGGCAGGGCCGTCGCGACGAGCGCAGGAATAAAGCCCCACGGTTTGAGCCAGTCGGCCTTGGCGGTTTCCGCGCAAATGACCAGCGACGCGGGCAGTCCCCAAAACAGGGCGGACAGGCCGCGGGCGAGCCGTCCGAGCGAGCGGAGCAGTTCGGGATTGGGCGCAGGATTATCCATGAAAAGCGATGATGGAGGATAGAAGATTGAAGATGGCATTTGCAAGCGGATGAGTTTTCATTCTCAATTCTCCGCTTCCATCCTCGCGTTCAAAAGCTCAGGTAAGTGTAAGCCTTCAATCCGCGCTCATAATCGTCGAGCAGGCGCATGGCTTCGGACGGCTTCATGCGGTCGGATTTGATCGCCTCGTCCATCTGCGTTTTCATCTGGCGCTTCAATTCGTTCTCGTCGTATTGCACGGCGGCGAGCGTCTGGACGATGGTGTTGCCCTCGATGATTTCCTCGATGTAATAACCGGCGGGTTCGTCGGGTTCGAGAAAAACGTGAACCTCGTTCACGCGCCCGAACAAGTTGTGCAGGT
>PLZL01000391.1 GCA_003152145.1 Limisphaerales bacterium | reverse complement strand
TACAAGCTGGACTACGGCCAGGAGGAGGCCGCCGCGAAATTCGGCGCCGACCCGCGCGTTTATCTCACGACCGCAACGAAATTTGAAAGTGATGCCCACGGCCATGTGAAAGCCGTCCACACCGTGCAAGTCCAATGGGATCGCAACGACAAGGGCCAGTTCATCCCCAAAAACGTTCCCGGCACGGAAAAGGTTTNNGCCGTTGCTCGACGCGCTCGGCATCCAACGCGACCCGCGCACCAATGTGAAGGCGGATTTCGAGAAATACACCACGAACATCAAGGGCGTTTTTGCCAGCGGCGACTGCCGCCGCGGACAAAGCCTCGTCGTGTGGGCGTTCAACGAAGGCCGCGGCGCGGCCCGCGAATGCGACCGCTACCTGATGGACGCAACGGATTTGCCTTGAGATCACCATCGGCCATTGACAAGAGAGCACAAAGATTCGTGATTCGTTTGGCAGGCTTCAATCCATCCATTGCTCGCTTTCCGGGTGGAGTCTCTCCCAGCGCCGACATTTGAACAGATTCAGATCCGCCGCCGGCCGACGAAAGGCCTCGACGGGATTGAACCGTCAGAGTAGATCGTTGCAACTGGAATTTTCCGGATTTGACCCGGCCAAAGAACGGAATTTAAGCTTCGAAATGCCATGAGATTTGTAGGAAAAGCTTACATCTCCTAACCAACGTGTAACTTACTAGCTTCCAGTCCTTTATGAAACTTCCGCTTCGAAGCTTCGATTTTCCGTCGGCAAAGCTTACAAACTCGCGCAAACTACGGAAGTCGTCTCAACGGTCTTGTTGAAAACTGTGAATGCTGTAAGTTGCTGCCGGCCAGAATGTTAATTCAATTCTTGTCGGGTTTCATTCACCGGTCAGAAAAAAATGGCGCGAGATTAGCTGCAAAAAGAAGATCCAAAATAATAATTTCGGGAGGTCGCAAGATGAAGGCGGCAAAATTCGGGATTGTGTCTTTGACAAACAAGATAAGGGCCATCAAATGAACAAGTTGATCTTAGTGGGAGCGCCCGCGGAATTTGTCCTCTGCGAAAGCTCGCGCACGTTGAGGGAGGCTTGGTATCTGGCCAAAACCGCCGCAGACAAGGAAACCAAACCGGAGCAGATCGCCCATTTGAATTTTCTTAGCAACAACATCAAGCGCATTGAAGAACAATTGATGGATTACCTGCTCGCAAACACGGACAACCCGCCGTTCATTTATCAATCGTTGATTCAATCCACTGACGATCGGCTGTCGCAATAGTCCTTAACCAAGGTCAACTGTCGCCGGGTCTTTCGCGGAATTGCACGCTGACCCGATCAGGCGTGCGGAGGTTTGCGCAACAACTTCAATGATTCGGTTTCGTGCGTTTGTCTTTCCAAGTCAGAAATAATAACACAGTCGTGACGATGCCGGTCAAAGCGACGCAAAGCGGCGCGAGATAACGGTCCAGCGGAAGCGAGCCGCGCGTGGGCAGCCGGAGTTGCGCGGAGAAGATTTGACCGCTGCCGGGAATGGAAGTTTGCGCGACGACATNNCCCCATTCGACAATGTCCATCGTCGGGACGATGAGCAGTTGCGCGCCTTGTTCCACTAGCCGGTCGGTGACGCGTGTGTAGCTCAAATCGTAACAGATGCAGATGCCAATTTTGCCCCACGGCGAATCCCAGACTTTTTGTTCCGGAGCGGGCAGACCGTCCTTGAAAAACTGGAGGGGCACGCTCTTGACCTGCTTGAAAACAATGTCGCCGTTCGTGCCGACGACGAAGGCGGTGTCGTAAAAATTATCCGTGCCCACCAGGTCTTTGCCGCCGACGACCAGATAACGCGAATGTTCGCGGCACCAGTTTTTGAGCGAATCCGGCACCGGGCCGTCCAGCGTGTATTCGCTCAAGACGAAAATGGGTGCGTTGGTGTTTTTGGCAAAGGCTTGGTCCAGCATTTTGGGAATGGCGTGTTCGGGCGGGAATTCCATTTGGACGCCGACGATGGGAAGGCGCTCTCGAAGAAGTTGCTCACGACTAGCGTTTATTTTTGCATTTGTAAAAGTCGGAAGCGTCAATGCTAGAAAGAGAAACACTATTGCCAAAGCCAGAGTTACCACCAATGGACGTTTGGTGAAATAAGCTGCAGCAATCGCGAAAAATACGAAGCCAATGCCATACATCCCGAGGTGATACACCTCAAAACCACCCAGTGGCCCGGGCAACGCATACCCGACATTCAGCCACGAAAATTTCAAGTAGTAGAGTTCGCTGCGGAAGTATTCGATGCCCATCCAGACAAATGGAATCAGCCACGCGGCTTTGATTTTTCCCCAGCGCCGGATGCTGCCGCAGACAATCGCCGCGAACAGCCCGGTCCAAAATGCCAGCACCAGCCAGAGCACAATCGCGGCGACGCTGAAGATGTGCCAGAAGAAAAACAGTTGCGGCGCGTAGCAGAGAAATCCAGTCGCCAGCCCGAAATAAAACCCGCGACGGACGGTTGGCTGGTCAGTCAGCCGGACGAGGCCGTAGGCGTAACCAAAAATCAGCAGTCCGGCGGCGGGGTATTTGATTGAAGTGTAAGCCGCTTGGAAACACGCCACCGCCAGCATCATCCACAGAAAAGACTTTCCCCAGTCTAAAGGATTTGCCGATGGCTTCAAAAAATTCATCGCGCTTAACCGAATTGAAGCGATAAATGGCTGAACGTGAAAGAAGAATTTTGCTGGTTCCTCCGCTCGCAGCGAACAGGTAGCAGCGGACGTGAGTCCGCTCATTTTCCAGAAATTCAGAGCCGACTCACGTCGGCTGCTACGAAATTATTCAACCAACTCCGCCGCGCTGGCGTTCGCCTTGACCTGTTCGGGATTCTTGCACCCACAAACCACGGAGGAGACGAGCGGGTCTTGCAGGCACCACGCCATCGCCCAGTTCGCCATCAGGACGCCGGCAGGCACTTCGGTTTTTTGCAGGCGTTCAACTTCGACAAGGTCGCGTTTTATTTTTTCCGCGTCCATTTTGGAGCGCACGTCATTGGCTGCGAACGTCACACCCTGTTTGTATTTGCCGGTGAGCAATCCGCTGGCAAGCGGCACGCGGCCAATGACGCCGAGATTGTTTTCCCGCGCGTGCGGGAAGAAAAGTTGTTCCGGCCGGTGATCGAGGCGGTTGTAGAAAACCTGCAAGACTTCCGCGCCGAACTTCGCGGCTTCGCGCGCCTGAAGTTCGCTGCCCTTCTGCAAAATGGAAACGCCGAGGTGCCGGATTTTGCCGGCGCATTTTTGTTCCGCCAGCATCGTCCAGAGTTTTTCGTTCCGAAACAGTGCGTCCGAGCCGGAATGGAATTGATAAAGGTCAATCGTCCCGACGCTCAGCGCCTTGAGCGAGGCTTCGAGCTGGGCGCGCACGCCGTCCACGGAAAAATCGTCGTCGCGGTTCATGAAACTGTTGAAGTGATGGCCGAATTTCGTCGCAACAATCCAGCGTGAACGGTCGCGGCGCGACAAATAATCGCCAATGAGCTTTTCGGAGAGGTGGTCGCCGTAGCATTCGGCGGTGTCAATGAGGTTGATGCCACAATCCGCCGCCGTGTCGAGGATGGCGTCGGCTTCGGCTTGGGAAAAATCCTTTCCCCATTCGCCGCCAAACTGCCATGTGCCCACGCCGATGACCGAGACGCGCAAGCCGGTTTTGCCAAGAATCCGATAAAGCATGGCGAATATTAACGCGCAAAGAATTTTCTGTCGCGCAGAAACATTCTATGGCGAATTGGCGGAAGGACGATTTGTCGGATACCGCCGAAAATCGTTGGTTCCCCAGTGTTGCGGGAGCAATTCTTCGGGATTCAGTTGCACGACGAAGTTGGTTTTGTTGGCTGTCCACCATTCTTTCCACTCGTCGGTTTGGTCTTCGGCGAAATGCTGACCGGTGAGCGCGCGCAATGTGCCAGCGGCACGCATTCGCACCGCTCGTTCGGGGTCATTCAACAGCGGCATTGCCAGCTCGACCGATTGTTTTTCAGCGTTCTGATATAAAATCTTTAGACCTATCAACCGTGCGAGCGGTTCGGTGTTTTGAAGCAAGGGAATGGCTTCAGTGTCAGAAATACCCGTGCCTTCGCCAATGAAACCGGGGATATCTGAATTGTTTCTGTTTTGCAATTGGGCAAGCACCAAGCTGACAGTTTCCCGGTCGGGCAGCTTGAAGAATTGCAACAACTGTTCGCGCGGAATCGGCACCTGTAAATAGTAGAGCATGCTCATCCCGGCGGTCCGAACATTCAAGTTTGTGTTTTGAAGCATTTGCTGAAATTCCGGGATATATCTGGGAAGATCGTCACGGTGGTTTCTCAGGGCGAACTCAGCTTCATGGCGGATTTCCCGGTAGGGATCGCGCAACAGGCCAATAAGCTTTTCGGCGGACTTGGAATTCCAATGATCCGCCGCCACAAAAATGGCGCGCGCGCGGACTTCAGGTTGGGGATCGGTGAGAAGCTTATCCAGCTGTTGGACAACCCGCGAGTCTTGAATCTGCTCAAGAACCGAAGCAACATTTAGCCGCGCGACTTCGTTAGTTTCATGAAGCGCCGACAGCAAAGCCGTGGCGCCGTTCGTTCCCAATGAAACAAGATTCGCTGCGGCGAAATATCCTTCCTTGCCATTCAGTTTTTCAGCGAGTGCCGCGACGGCGGGTTGAAATTCAAGATCATGCATTTCAGTTGGCTGGAAAGTCCATGTCTGTTTGGTCAACCACCATATTTTATCTTTGAAGTGGGGGATGGCCTTCCTGCACTGCGGAAGCTCCTTTTCCGTGATTGTGCCATAGGGCAACAAATTCCACGAAGCAACCTCCGGCGGTGAGTTCAATTTTTCACCGGCTTCAGTCGAAGGAAGCAGCGAGGCTTCGAGCATTCTCATCCGCAACGCTTGAACGTTTCTCTTGGACTGCTCCAGCTTTACCTCGCGCTCCGCATCGAGACGCACCACTTCCGCCTGTTTCTTTTCAAACATCGTCTTTTCCAGCAGCGGCTCCGGCGACAGCACATAGACCTGCACCTCCGATGGCTGGCCGTTGACGGAGGAAATTTTCAGAGGGAAGACGCAACGGTCGCTGACGAAGCTGATTTGCAGCGGATTCAATTCACCACTGGCAAGCTTTCGAAATGTCGAAAGTGGTTCTAAGCCGCTTTTCAAATTGATTTTGACCGCGATGAAATACCATTGCCGTTTGATGTAGGCATCCAACACGTCGGTTTTGTTTGTGGGAAAATAAAATTGATTTGTGTTCAGCCATTTTCCCAGCGCGCTGGAATCTTTCGTCGAGAGTATGGCGATTTTGTAAGCGCCGACGGTTTTGATTTCGACGACTTTGACTGGCGGCTCGGATTTGTCCGCACCTTCAACCCCCAAACTCATCGGGATGGACCGGGTCTGATTGTGCTGCCATCCGGTTTCAAACTGTTTTTGCGTGTATTGGCTCAACTCATAGAAACATTCCATTGAGCCTCTTTGCACGCTGGGCAGGTTCGGCACGGGGATGAGCCAGCCGAATTCGTCCACCGGTCCTTCATATTTGACCTGCAAAATCAAATNNAGACAAATTTTGGCGCGACGAACATGCCGTCCGCCAACACGTTTGCGGGAGTAAGAAGGGCGGCGAGAAGCGGAACCAAGAGGGCAAGGGCCGGTTCTTTCATAAAAGTCAGGCAGTTAATTTTGATGCGTCTCTGAATC
>PLZL01000243.1 GCA_003152145.1 Limisphaerales bacterium | reverse complement strand
AAAGACCCGAATAGCGGAAGACCGGTTAGTGAAATTCGTGTCAAAGGCTTTATGCCGGTTGCGCGAACCGCTCCGGGAAACCGCATTTCAACGCCCGTTCCGCCCATAGCAGGGGTCAGTCCCGCCGCCCGGAATTGAAAACAATCCACTCCGGCCCGGCCATTGGTTATTCAAGCACCAGCAGCGACACCGCTTGTCGCGGCAGTTTCAAATGGACAATCGCCTTGCCATTTTTCACCTGTATTTTTTCCGGGTCGCCAAGTTCGGCGAGTTGGCCGGACTTCAAGAGCCGGGCGTATTGTGCATCGCCCGGCGCGGTGGGCGAACCCATGCGCTTCCATTCCTCAAATGAATTGCTGTGTTCGGCGTCAATGCGATAGTGCGTCAGCGTCGCCTCGCCGTCCGCAAGAGGCAGATTGTCGAGCGCCAGTTCAATCGCCGCATCCGGGCCGGGCACGTCGTCGTCGTGGTAATACCAGATCATCACGTTGAGTTTCTTCGGCCCGGCGCTGGCGAGCGCGGCCACGTCGGGCGCACCATGCACACCGTCGCGCATTATGGCATCAAGCGGGATTTCGCCGGAGCTTTTCGCCTCGACGCGGTTGCCGTCCATTTTGCTGAACATGCGGAAGACGTTGAACACGGGAAGGTCTATGCCGTTGTTCGCCATCGTGCGCTGGCCGGAAAAAAACGGCTGGTCCTCGAACTCGAACGCCCACGTCAATACCGCGTCAAGGTTGACGCCGTGCCGCGCGGCGAGGTCATATTTGCGCGCAAACACCGCCGCCGTGTAGCTGGAATACATCGTGGTGTTGCGATAGCCAAGTTGCGGCCCCTGGCAGGCGGCGCAGCCGTCGGGATCGGATTCGCCGATGACGATGGGCTTGTCCTTCAGCTCCGTCACTTTGGCGATCATCGAAAAGCCTCTGTCAATTTCCCGAAGTTGATTGGCGATTCCCAGCCGCACATGGTCGTCTACGAACGATGGCGAACCCTTCGTGTGGAACGAAATAAAATCCGCGGGCGTGCCGATCTTGCCCGTGGCGTAATTCGTCCCGCTGACGACGTGCTTCATGAAATTCACCATGAACGAGCCGCCGCTGCCCGCCAGATCCGGCCCGCCGACCCGCGCCGTCGGCAACGCGCGCCTCACGGCGTCAACCGCGTAATCGTGCAGCTTGTAAAATTCCTCCGGCGACGCATGCCAGTAGGATAAGCCGTTTGGTTCGTTCCACACCTCCCAATACCAATGCTCGACCTCCCCGCGACCGTAGCGCGCGACGCAATGCGACACCCATTGATAAACGAGTTCGCCCCACTTCTCGTAATCCTTCGGCGGATACGACCAGCCCGTCCCGATTTTCCCGTAACTCGCGCCGGGCCGCCACTCGTGCTGATACGGTTCGGGATGCACCGACATGGCCTCCGGCATGAAACCAATCTGCGCGTAAGGCCGCACACCGTGCGCGAGGTAGGTGTCGAAGATGTGGTCAATGATCGTCCAGTTGTAAATGGGTTTGCCGTCGGCGTCCTCGGTATAAATGCCAGTGCTGCCCCACTTTAACGCGGGTTTGCCGTCGCCGGTGCAAAGCAGATTGTGCGCGCGGAAAAACATGTCGTTCGTCCGCAACGCGCCGATCTCCGCGATCAGCTTCTTGCCNNCGCGTCCACATGGATGGCGACGGGAAATGCAGCGGGCGGATTGGTCGCGGAATCCGCCGCGCCGGCGCAGCAGGCAAATAAGATGCCAAGTGCCGCGAGAGTTATGGTTTTTTTCATAGGAACAATTCAATGGTTTTTGGGGACTATTCATGACTGGCTGCCGGTGCCGGGACGGTCGGGGTAAGAACGACGGGCGCAACCGCCCTGCCGCGGGCAGACACGAATGGCGCGAGCGGATTTTCTGCCAATCCGTTCAACCCGGCGACGACGCACTCGGAATTGATGACGGCGCCGTCCCAACCGGAGTGGAGTTTTTCCCTTGGCGAAGGCACGTAAAGCTTGCCCATTTCGTTCGTGCCGAGGCTCTCATACTTGCGTGCAATCAGTTCATAAAGGTCCACAAATGGGGCGTCGTTCGTCCTCGCGATTTCGGCAGCCCAGGCGGCATGAGTGGTGTTGTCCCGCCGAAAATGGCCGTCATCCGTCCAATTTTTGCGAGGCGTCAGCGAGCAGATGATTGGGATGGCGCCTTGATCGCGGGTTTCATTCACATACTGCTGCAAATACCAGCCGAAGGTATGGACCGTTTCTGTCTTGCCAGCCCTCACGACATTTTGGGTCTCCGGCCCAATGCCTTTGCCGCTGGCGCCCCCATTATCATTCGCCCCGAATTGCAGGATTAGGAAATCGCTCTTTTTGATTTGTGGCCGCAGGTTCTGCCAGAAGAAACCGGTGTAAAAACTGCGGCTGCTGGTGCCTCCGAAGGCGCGGTTGACCACGTTGATTTTATCAAGGTCGAAGTCCATCACAATCGGCGCGCCCCAGCCCCACTGTCCCATGTTGGAGCCGTCGCCCAGTGTGCCGTTGCGCACCGTCGAGTCGCCAATGAGCCACAAGGTCGGCAGCGCGGGATTCGCGGGCGTGGGCGGGAAGTAGTTGCCATCGCCCGGAGCGCCGTCCGGCGCGGGCGGATTGCCCATTTGCGTGTTGCGCGGCACGTCGCTGATTTGGATCGGCGCCAGCACTGCATTGTCGCTCACAAATTTGGCATCGGCGGTTTCAAGGGCCTTGCCCTTGTCCGAAAGCAGCGGGATGAACGGACTATTATTGAAAGCCTTGAGGCCGGAGACGATGGAAGTGGCGACGATTTCCGCGCCGGGCATGTAAGTATGGTTGTGATCGCTGTAAAGTTTGTTCACTTCCTCGCGGCCCATCGCTTCGCATTTGCCGGCGCAGAAGTCCGTGAGGTCGAACACCGGCAGATGCAACTTCTGGCCGATGTCCTTCGTCCATTGCGTGAATCTGCCATTGCCGGTGCCGCGTTCGATTTTGTCCTGCTTGGGATCGTAGTCGGCGGGCAGCGGACCGACCGGTGTCGCATCGGTGAACTTCACTTTCGGATTGTTCCAGATGTTGCGCGTGGTGACAGTCAGCAAAAAAACACGGGCGCCCTTTTCCTGCGCATCGGTGGCCATCTTCGACATATACCAGCCGTAGGTATGGACGGGTTGGTCATTTCGCATGACAGTTTCGTCGCCGAGACCCGGAGGAGTGGAACCGTCATTGATGCCAAAGACCAGCAGCACGAAGTCGCCTGCCTTGATTTGCGGGAGCACATTGGGCCAGTCCCCGTCGTAATAAGCGCGGCTCGATTTCCCGGCGTGGCCCACATTCTTGATGACAACCTTTTCGGGATCAAAAAGATTTGTGATGGGGGTGCCCCAGCCGACCATTGGCTCCCCATTTTTTCCTTTGCCGGAGTTTTTCGCCGTCGAGTCGCCGACGACGAAAATCGCGGGCTTGTTCGTGACGTCTTGAGCGCGACCACATTCAGCAATGCCAAGCAGACTTGGAAGGATTAACAACAGGAGTTTGGCGCTCATGTTTTCACGTGATCAAGTGGTGGGAAATTTAAGCACCGACATCCCTTTGTGTCCAGTTGCCATCAATCAGCCGCCACATGCGACCGCTCGGATTCTTGTCGCGGAGCGCGGCAGGTTGGCGCGCGGGGCGGACGTTGTCATAACAATGGAGCGCGGCAAAACGACGCAGTGATGCTGGAATACCGACGGCGGTGAAACCGGGATGCCCCGTCGCTGGAAATGGTCCACCGTGGTTCATCGCCGCGCTGACCGCGACGCCCGTGGGCATCTTGTCATTGAGCAGACGGCCGACGCGCGTCCGCAACAGCGGCGAGAGTTTTCCGTAGAGCGCGTCATCGGAACCGGACGCATCCGAATAAACGCAACCAGTGAGATTGCCTTCGAGATGGTTGAGAACTTCCGCTGCCTGCGCGACGTCCCGCGCAATGACGAACAGCGACGCATTGCCAAACGCTTCCGTCTGCAGTTTTTCCGGTTCGGCCAAAAACTTTTCTCCAGACACGCGCAGCAGGGTGTTCGCGAAACGACAACCCGGCGCGGGAATCGGCGAACCTCCGCAGACGAGTTCGGCGCCCGCCGCGCGCAGCATCTTCACGCTCTCATTCAGCGAGCATTGCACGCCGGACGAAAGCAATGGCGTTGGCGGGGTCGCTTCGAGCTTCTCCTTCACGGCGGCGATGAATTGTTCCGTCGCCTCGCTGGCGAACAGCACGACGAAACTCGGGCTGGTGCAAAACTGTCCGGTGCCCATCAGACAACTGCCGGTGAATTCCTCCACGATTTTTGCGCCGCGTTCGGCCAGTGCGCCGGGGAGAATCAATACCGGGTTCACGCTGGAAAGTTCGAGATAGATCGGCCTGCCCGCCTTGTCAGCCGCAGCCTTGAGTTTCAATCCCGCGTTGCGGCTGCCGGTGTAAGCTAGTGCGCCGGTGCGCGGGTCGGCGGCCAGACGCTCCCCGTCCGCGTGGCTCGTGCGATAAATCAATTGCACCGTCGCGGGCGGCAGTCCGGTTTCCGTCACAGCGGCGAACGCCTCCTCCGCGAGCAATCGCGACGTGCCGGGATGCGATGTGTTGGCCTTGGCGATGACGGGATTTCCAGCGGCAATCGCGGCGGCAAAATCCCCGCCCGCGATGCTGTTGAACGCGAACGGAAAATTGTTCGGGCCGAAAACCCACACCGGTCCGAGCGGTGCGAGCATCGAGCGAATGTTCAGCTTCGTGTCAATCGTCGGCATCGCCCACGAACCCTCGAGCGCGGCGGCGGCGGCCTGGCGCAACTGCCCGGTCGTGCGCGGCAATTCCACGTCCGCAAGACGCGGCGACTTGGGCAGACCGGTTTCGGCGTGCGCGATTTCGACAAGTTCGGATTTGCGCGCCTCGATCCGTTCGGCGAAGCGCGTCAGAAATTTTGCAATTTGTTCCGGCGGCGTCGCGCGCAAAATGTCCGCCGCTGCTACCGCGGCGCTCAAGGCGTCGTCGCAGTCCGCCCAGGTGCTGATGGGAAATTCATCCGGCAGCATTTCGCCGGACGCGGGATTTTCGGCGTGGAAGGATCCGCCGGCTTTCGCCGCGCGCCACTGGCCGGCAATCAAAATGGGTTGTGTGGGCATGGTGTCTTGGAATTGAATTTATTTTTTGCGAAAGGGTTCGACGACGGCGGCAATGTCTTTCTCGCCGTGCCCAGTGGCAATGGCCCTTTGGAATTCTTCCAATGCTGACATGGCCGTCAATAACTCAACTGAAAGCTTGCCACCTACTTGAATCGCGTAGCCGAGGTCCTTGGCCATAAGCCGCAAAAGGAAATTCGGCGTGAAATCAGGCGTGGTCATGCGTGCGGAAACGGCTTTCACCAGCGGACTGCCGGGTGCGCCGTTGGTCAAAATGTCCAATGCCTTCGCGCGATCCAGTCCGCTGCGTTCTATCATCGCCATTGCTTCGGCCAACGAGGCCACCTGCACGCCGCATACGAAATTGTTGATGAGTTTGAGCAGCGCACCGCTGCCGGATGGACCAATTGGCGTAATTGTTTTGCTCATCGCCGCGAGCACCGGTCGGACTTTTTCGAGCGTTACAGCGGAACCGCCGACCAGAAAATTCAATTCGCCCGCCGCCGCCTGCGATTTGCTGCCGGTCACCGGCGCGTCGAGTAATTCACAACCACGCACGCCGGCCACCGCGGACAATTCGCGCACCCAATTCACCGTGACCGTGCTGCATTCGACACACACCGTGCCGGTGGTGGCGGCGGCGAGCGCGCCGGTTCCGCCGAGCCAAAGTGTGCGCGAGGCGTTGTCGTCAGCCAGCATGCTGATGATGACTTTTGCCTGCGCCGCCGCTTCGCGGGGCGATCTTGCGACTTGCGCGCCTTGGGCCGCAAACGGCTTCGACTTTTCAGCGTTGCGGTTAAACACGGTTAGCGGAAAGCCGTTGGCGAGCAGTCGTCGCGCCATGCCCGACCCCATGATTCCCAACCCAAGAAATGCGATTCGCGGTTTGCTCATAAATTCATGCCAGAGATTTGACTGTGACCAATGTAGCTTTGCCACGCACAACACGCAACGAATTGCGCAGCGCGCGTCCGTAACCGGTAAACGAAACCTCCATCACGTCGCCGTCGGCGAGTTGCACGCCGTCGCCGAAGCTCAAGGCGCACGCACCAAAGTAATGCACGTGGACATCGCCGGGACGCCGGTGCGTTTCAAATTTGAAATGATGATGCTCGATGTTTGCGAGGCTGTGGCACATCTCCTTTTCGCCGGTTCGAATTTCCTTCGACCATAAAATTTTTCCGGCGCGTTCGATGTTCACGCTGCCGGAAACGAAATTGAATTCAGGATCAATCACGAGTTCAGGACCGAGCGCGCAGGTGCGAATTTTTGAACCGGCCAGATTGAGATAATTTGTCTTTTCAATCTTGTGGTCGGAAAATTCGTTGCCAATCGCCATGCCAATGCGGCGCGGCTGTCCATCCTTACCGATGAAATAAACGCCCGCGATTTCAGCTTCTTCACCGCCATCTTCGCCATAAGGCGGCACATCAAGCGGTTCGCCCTGCGCGCGCAGAATTGTGCCGCAGCCTTTGTAAAACCATTCGGGCGCGACGCCGACTTTGCCCGGCGCAGGCTTGCCGCCTTCAACGCCGAGGCGAAACATCCTCATGCTGTCGGTCAATTCCGATTCCTTGGCGACGTGCATGTTCTGCCGGTTTTTCGCGCTGCCGAGATGCGTGAGGCCTGTTCCGGAAACGAGGCAACGCGCCGGTTCATCGGGATGATCAATCGGCGGAAGCAAGCGCCATTCGGATTTGCCGTTGTAAATTGGATCATAATCCAAAAACTCACCCGTCGCCTTTTCCCGAATCAGCGCGCTGAGCGAAATTTTTGAATCCATCGCTTCATGTGCCAGTTGAAAAACAGATTTCACGCCGTCGAGCAAACGCACGCGCGGTTCGTCAACCAGTGCCACGGCGCGCGTCACCCCGTTTCCGATTTGAACGAGCCGCGTCATTCAATCACCTCGAAATTTTTCAGCTTCTTTTCGTTGACCGTCAGGCCGAGGCCGGGCGTGTTTTCGTCGAGATCAATGCAGCCGTTCTTCGGTGTCGGTTCGCCGTTGAAACAATACCAGAACAGTTCGTTGCCAACCTCGACATCCACCGGCGGAAAATATTCCGCCATCGGCGAATTCAGACTGGCCATGACGATATGATAATTGTGCATCTGCCCGGCGTGAGGAATCACCGGAATCGAGTGTGCCTCGGCGAGCGCGGCGATTTTGCGCGCCTGCGAAATGCCGCCGACGCGGTCCGTGTCGAACTGGATGTAGTCCACCGCACGCGCCTCGATGAGTTCGCGGAAACCGTAGAGTGTGAATTCGTGTTCGCCGCTTGCGATGGGAATGCGCCCGATTTTTTTCAGTTCCGCCAAACCGTGAATGTCGTCGGGAATCACGGGTTCTTCGAGCCAGCGGAGATTCAATGGTTCGAGCAGGGGAAGCATGCGTTTGGCGTAATCCAGATTCCAGCCCATGTAGGCGTCGGCCATGATGTCCACGCCATCGCCGACCGCTTCGCGCACGGTGCGGATGAGCGCGAGATTTTTTTGCATTCCTTCCGCGCCGTCGGTCGGCCCCCAGCCGAAACGCAGCTTCATCGCCTTGTAGCCTTCGTCTTTGTATTTCTTCGACTCATGCGCGAGTTCTTCCAGCGGCGTGCTGTAAAGCCGGCTCGCATAGACGGGAATTTTTGGTTTCGTGCGCCCGCCGAGCAGACGATAGACGGGCTGTTTTGCGGACTTGCCGAGAATGTCCCACAACGCGATGTCCACCGCGCTGATGGCGACCATGCCGATGCCTTTGCGGCCAAACGCCATCGTCTTGCGATACATGTGCTGCCACAAAAATTCGATGTCCCACGGATCGGCGCCGATGAGCAACGGCTTGAGATAAAGGTTAATGACCTGCTTGGTGATTCGTGGCGACAACGCGGCGTTGCCGATGCCGACGAGGCCGTTGTCGGTGAAAATTTCCACGATGAGCCAGCTGTGAAAGGTGAACGTGCCCATCGTTGCCTTGGTCAGCATGGGCGAAACGGCGTCCATCGGGTTCGTGCAAAAATGCGGCGGCAGCGGAACGGTTTTGCCGCGCCATTCGATGACGCGCGTGCGGATTTCTTTGATTTTCATTTGATGGTTATTTGTTGGTTAAAATGGTCAGCGGTTGAATTTTTGGAATGACGAGACAAATCAAAATGAATGCGGCGATGTGCATCGAGCCGGAGATGGCGAGCGCGGGCGTGTAGCTGTAACCGTGGTCGCGCAGCCAGCCGACAATCTGGCCGAGCAAGACGCCGCCCATCGCGCCGCCAAAGCCGACGAGACCCGCGAGCGTGCCGACGGCGCGTTTGGAAATCATGTCCGTCGGCAGAATCATCACGAGCGTGGACCACGATTGCTGGCCGAAAAACGCGAGGCTGAAAATAAATATCACCCAGCCGACGGAATGCAGTTGCGGCACGAACATGACCCACGGCATGAAGGCGACGCTAGCGCCAAGCGCGATTTTGCGCGCACGATTCACCGAAGCGCCACGCCGCAGCAGCCAGCTCGAAAGTCCGCCGCCAACCAGACAGCCCACGCCGGACGCCGCGTAAGGAATCCAGCCCACGCTGGTTGCGGCGTTGAATTTGATCTGGAATGTTTCCATCAGAAATTTTGGCAGCCAGAACATATAAAAATACCACGCGCCATCGCTCAAAAATTTCGCGCCCACGACCGCCCAGACTTCGCGGTGCGACAGCAATTCAGCGAGCGGAATCGGCTTGATGGATTCATCCGCTGATGATTCCTGACCAGAAACAATTTTGCTGCGCTCGGCATCCGAAAGACGCGGATGCCGGTTCATCGGCTGATAATCGCAAATCCACCAGACCGTCCACAACACGCCGAGCGTGCCGGAAAGAAAAAACACCCAGCGCCAGGGCGCAAGGCCAAACCAGCCCGTGTAATTCAGCACCAGAAAAATCAGCCACGGCGCGGCCACCGCACCAACAGCCGTGCCGGCGTTGATGATGCCCATCGCGGTTGAACGCTCGCTGACCGGAAACCATTCTGCCACCACGCGCGTCGCCGCGGGGAATCCACCACCCTCGCCCATGCCCAGCAGACACCGGCTCGCCACGAGCATGACCAGCGCAAACGACATTCCAAAAACNNTCCAGCAGCCATCCGCCGCCCAGATACATCAGGCCGTAGGCGACCAAAAACGCCGAGTCGAACAGCGCCTTGATCTGGTCGGAGAAGGGATAATCCGCGTGAATCTGGCTCAACGTCCACGGCAGCGTCTGCCGGTCCAGATAACTCAAGACAATCGCCGCGCTGACGAGAAACGCGATTGACCAGCGCAAGGTGGAGCGGGCGGTGGATGGTGTCAGCGAGGCAGGCATCATTGCCATTCGTCCAGAATTTGTATCGTCGTGGCCGGCCCAAGATCGGCGGGCGGCGTCCACGAACGCAAAGCCCAGACGACTTTTTTGTCAGGCGTGACCTCGATGGCCTGCACGGGCGCGTTGGTCGGATTCAATTTTTCCGACCACTGGTTGAACCAGTTGTTGATGATGGTGTTTCCGTCCGGCAGGCGCGAGGCCAGTTGCAGGTTGGATAATTTATATTCCGGCGAGTCGGCGGGCGTCCATTCCCAGACCGTTTCGCCTTTGTGGTTCACTTCGCGCACGAATTTTTTATTGCTGGCCACGAGGATGTTTCCATTCTTGAGCAACGTGGCCGACCAGATTCCCGGCACGTCCGCCGACCAAAGTTCCTTCCCGCTCAAATCATATTCCACCGCCTTGCCGAGGTCCATGTGCGCGACCAGCAACGTGCCCGAGTCTGTCAACCGCGCATGGCGGAACTGCCCGTGGATGCTGTTGGTGTTCTTCACCGGCAACTCAAACTGGCGCTCAATGTCGCCAGTGGATTTGTTGACGACGACGAACTTCGCCGGATTTCCATTCTGGATGAACCACACGCGGTCCGGGCCGAGGGGTTGCGCGGTGTGGATTTCCGCGTTCGTCGGCGCGTCGTAATTCCAGACCACTTTCTTGTTGGCGGCGACTTCGGTGACGCCGAACTGGTGGGCGAACAAAATGTTTCCATTCGGTTGCAACACCGCGTCGCTGATTTCGCCCCGGCCATCATGGGTGTAGGACCAGACGATTTGGCCGTGGCGGACGATGAACATCCGCTCGTCCTTCGTCTCGCCCGCGTAAAGAAAATCATGCCGCGCCAGTCCCTCGCCGGGCAGGATGGCGGGCGCGTATGAAACGGCGTTGGTTGCCGTGACCGGCGCGCTGGCGGTGACGGAATTGGTGTCGGCGCAGATACCGTTCGGCGTGGCTGACACACCCAGGGCCAAAAATAATCGCAAAGTTTTCATGACAGAATGCTTGTGACGCGATTTCACTGTTTCGAACCGGAGGTTAGGATAAACAATTCAACGTTGCAAATCGCCGTTCTCCGTGACGCCCGGTTCGCCGGGCAATTACCTTATCCAGCCGGCTGGCCTGCTGCGTTGAGGGTCTCCTTCCGGCACCTGATATGGTTCAAGAATCGCGGTGAATTTCTGCACGAGGGCGCGCAAGGCAGGCATATCGGGCTGGCCTTTGCGCAGCAAATCCACTTGCCGCGTCGGCAGGTCGTGCATGGCGATCAGTTGCGCCGCTTCCAGAAGATTTGCCGATCTCTCCGCCAGGTCCAAGCCCGGCTCCCAGGCGGCGTTCGTGTCTGCGAGCCACTTCTTGTTCGCGGCCACGGCGGCTGTGACGCGTCCTTCGCGATCCGGGACCTCCGGCATGACATCCGGTCCGCGATTTCGGAAAAATCCGAGCAATGCTGCCGCAATCGAGGGATCGCGCACCGTTCCATCCGCGTAAAATACGCCATGCACCGTTCCCCACTGGCGCGTAATCATGAGTTCCCAAATATACCAGCCCATGTCCGACTTCATGTATTCTTCGAGCGTCACGTCGTAGGGATTGGAGCGGGCGACGCAGCCGATTTCGGTGTTCATGACTTGCTTGCCTTCTTTGGCCGCATACCGCTTCGCGCGCCCGATGTTGGCGTCAATCTGGCGGCGCGTCGAACTGTAGTCGTGGAAGCAAAGCACGTCCACCAGGTCGCTTCCGGTCGCCTCCATTTCCGACTCGGTGGTGGAACCGATGGTGATCGGCGTTACCTTGTCCAATTCGCGGAAGACGCCGGCCATGTGCCGCGCGAACTGGATGCGCGCCATCCCCGGCTCATTGTGAACGTCCCAGAACGCGAGGCCGGGTTCCTTCCCGTTCCCGATGGTGTTGACCAAATCAGCGGCATACTCTCTGGCCAGAGGCCACGAAGCTTGATTCGTGGACCACTCCCTGGAGGATTGGACCGTGACCATGACACCGATGCCACGTTGGTGGCAGGTGCGGACGAAATCCACGAGGTTCGAGCGAAAAGCCGCCTTGTTTGTGAGGTAGGCATCGTAGCCGAGAAAGACGCGAACCTGGTTTAGATTGAGCCGCCTGGCGTAGTCCATGTCGCGTGCCGTTTCCACCGGGTCATACCGGAGCCACATTTCATTGTGGCCAATGGTGGGCGCGG
>PLZL01000257.1 GCA_003152145.1 Limisphaerales bacterium | reverse complement strand
GATTTGAGTCGCTGGTTTGGTCGGTCATTTCAGTTTTATGCGCGCACCATCGCCTGCCGTTGAAAGTAGGAGACGAGGCAACGAGTCTCAAATGAAAAGCCGGGAAAAGTTTGAGCCGGCAAATTGTCGCTCCCGAACCGGAAGGGTTGACGAATCGGAGGCTGTCGTTTTCTGTTCTGATTCCGTTATTACGATTGCGCCGTTTCCACCACCGATTTCATCGCCGTCAGCCCTTTTTCAAAATCGCCGCCGACCATTTTGTCACAGTTCATGATCAAACCGAATGCCTTGCCCATGAAATTATTTTTACCAAGCATGCCCCACGTTACGACGGTTTGATTGCCTTCGGGCTTGAAGGTAAATTCGGCAGTGTTGGTGGCTTTAAATGGTTTAAAGAATTCCAGTTTGATGCGAATCAGCTCGCCTGGACGATTCTCGGTGATCGTCATCCGCCCTTCGCCGACCTTTTTGTTGCCGGCCCAGGTGAAAATTGCACTTATTCCGGCCGGCGAACCCTCGTAGGAATTCTTGCACGACGGATCCATTTTCGCCCACGGCGACCACGCTTCCCATTTGTGCAGATCGTTGACGTGCGGGAAAAATTTTTCCGGCGGTGCGGCAATGCCGGCGGATCGTGTGACGCAGAACACATTTGGTCGCATGGCCTCGACGATGATGAACAGAACGACGATGGCCGCGATGGCGATGAGAATTATGTTAAGCATAGGTTTTGTTGGCTGTCGGTTTGCATGGCTTAAATTTTTCAAAAATCAGCCGCCAGCCATCGCGCCCACGATGAGGAACGGTTTCGCGCCGCTCACGACTGCATCGGGCAATGGGGTCTCCGGCGGTTCGAGTGACAAATCTTCTTTGCACGCAAAAAAGCGGACGAATGGACGGCGCTTCAAGGCGCCGTGGTCGCGAATCGTCCCGCGCAAAATCGGATAACGCGCCTCCAGTGCATCCAGCACGGCGTTCACCGTGGCGGGTTCGGCGACTTCAAGCTCCACCTCGCCGTCCACGCGCGCGAGGTTGCGCAGATGAAATGGCAGCACCACGCGAATCATGGCAGGATTTGCACTTCGACGGAGTAAACCGCCGGCAAGTCGCGGACGATGGCGTTCCATGAGTTACCGCTGTTGGCGGAGCAATAAACCTGACCTCCGGTCGTGCCGAAATAAATGCCGCAAGGCTCAAGTGAATCCACGGCCATCGCGTCTCGCAGCACATTCACGTAGCAATCTTTTTGCGGCAGACCTTTCGTGAGCGCTTCCCATTCGTTGCCGCCGGTTTTGCTGCGATAAACGCGCAACTTTCCGTCCGGCGGAAAATGTTCCGAGTCGCTCTTGATCGGCACAACGTAAATGGTCTCCGGCTCATGCGCGTGAACGTCAATCGGGAAGCCGAAGTCGGACGGCAGATTTCCGCTGACCTCGCTCCATCGCTCGCCCGCGTTGCCAGTGCGCAACACGTCCCAGTGTTTTTGCATGAACAACACGTCCGGCCGCGACGGGTGCAGGGCGATGCGATGGACGTAATGCCCGACTTCCGCGTCGGGATCGGGAAGCTCGTATTTGGAATGCAATCCGCGATTGATGGGTTTCCAGGTTTTGCCGCCGTCGTCGGTGCGGAAAGCGCCGGCGGCGGAGATGGCGACGTAGATGCGTTTCTCGTTTTTCGGGTCGAGCAGAATCGTATGCACGGCCATGCCGCCCGCGCCCGGCTGCCAGAGATTTCCCTTCGCACCGCGTAATCCGGCAAGTTCCTTCCACGTCTTGCCGCCGTCCGTAGTTTTGAAAATCGCCGCGTCCTCGACGCCGGCGTAGGCCGTGTCCGGGTCGGTCAGCGACGGTTCAAGATGCCAAACGCGTTTGAACTCCCACGGGTGTTGCGAGCCGTCATACCATTTGTGCGTGCCGGCCTCGCCTTCATACACAAATTTGTTGCTCTCGCCTTTGGGCATGCCGTCCGGGCTTTTCAATTCATCGGGGCCGCTGCCGGGTGTGTTCCAGGTCTTGCCGCCGTCGTCGGAACGCTGGATGATCTGCCCGAACCAGCCGCTCGTTTGCGACGCGTAGATGCGATTCGGATCAGCGGGCGAACCTTTGAGATGATACATCTCCCAGCCGGCGAAATGCGGGCCGCTGACCTTCCATTTCTTTCGCGCGCCATCCGCTGTCAGGATGAACGCGCCTTTTTTCGTGCCGACCAGGACTCGGATCTTGCTCATAACTCCCTCCTATTTGATTTGCGTTTGAGTGTTTTGCCTGACTTGCTCTCGGCATTACATGCCTGCTTCAACGTTTTGATGTCAAGCTTGTCTAAAGTGAAGCCTAAGGTTGGTGTGCGATGCCTGCCTTGGCTAGTCAGGTTTCCCCAAAAGTTCTTCCACCTTTAATCAACGGCGGCCACGCGTGTCAAAGTTCGTGATGGTTGATTTTGCTTTTTCTTTTCCCAAGTAAAACTTTCCGGCAAGGCAGCCGGTTCGTTCTGCCGTCAAAACGCCGTTCATAGGCCTTGATCCAGCCGGAAAAATTCCTGCGGGCCGGCCATCGGAATGACGATGGAAATCGCATTGCCATTGGTGAATGGCGTCTGTGTGACCGGCAACCAGCCGCTACCCGCCGTCAAATTGGTCGTGGATTGAAGTTGATAACCCGATGCGAAGAATGGCCAGGAGACCGTCACATTTGTGCCCGACAGCGCGATTGTCAGTTGCGGCGACAGCAGGCTCGTGATCAACTCGGTGATCTGCATCCGCCACAGGTCGCCGCTTCCACGCGAGCTGTCGTAGATTGGAAGCATTTGGATGGTCCAGAAATGAGTCGGGTCGGACGGGTCAACCGAGACCGTGCTGTAATCGCCCCAGCGGCTTTCGACGGCACCACCGGACTGCTCGTGAATGTCGTGGTAATTGACGCTGCCCGATGCGAGCAAAATCGGAATGCCGAAGGTAGTGACGCCGTTTTCTGTCAGGCCGACGCAGGCGTAAGAGCTGATGTAGGTGTTGATGCTGCAACCGTTGCAGCCGATGACCACGACGCCGTTCGTGTTCGCCGCGATGGACGGATAAAACAAGTCCAGGTTCTTCGCAAATATGGTGCCGGATTCAAGCAGGGCGTAATTGGCCGCGTTGATTCGATACCACCGGATCGCGGCATGCCCGTTCACTTCGATGTTGTGGACGGCAAAAATGACGCCGTCAACGGTATAAACCCTGGCGCTGAACCGCGCGTCGTTGTCGGCGAGCGTGTCCGTTCCGTCGGGTTGCGTCGGGTCGATCGGGACGGTGTAATCGTCAACGAAAATGTTTGTTGCCGGCGCGAGCGTGGCACTTGGAGTGCCGGGATTGAGCACGGTGGAAGCCACAAGATTGGAATGCGGTTGAAAATCATATCCGAGGTCGCCCGCCGCCAGGATGTTTCCGCTGCTGCTGCCGTCCAGGCATGTGACGGGCTGCAGCACGGCACCACGGTCCGCATAAGTCATTGTTCCGAAAAAAACTCGATTGGCGACGTCCGGCGGGCTGGCCAGCAAATCCGCCTTCGGAATCATCGTGAGTGACGTTCCAAATGGATTGTTCTCGCCGTAAAACATGTCACCCGCCAGATAAACGGCGTTGGCATCCAAGCCGAGCGTCGGGAAATCCGCGAAATTGCCCGATTCCGGGTCGGCAAGGAACGCAAATACATGCCACGCGCCGGTCGGGTCGTCATTGTCGGAAACGGCGAGCAGATAATAGTCTGATTCCAAAGTAGGATCCGACACGTCGCCGTCGAAATCCACCTGCGAGGCGAACCAGCGTTGCGAAGCCGGATCATAAATCACGCGCGGGTCGCTCACCGCGTCCGATGGCGCGAAGGTCAGCCCGCCTCCACTGCCTCCGGGTCCCGCATTGCTCCAGAATTTCGTGTCGGTAATCCGCAGCACCCGCGCGCCGTTGGTCTTGTTATAGACAGCGAACGAGCCGTTGATAAATTCGACAAAATATTTCGGCCCGATCGCGCCGTTGCCATCCGCCGGCGTGATGTAAGTTTGGGAATTGCCGCTGCCTGTGAAATTCTGTCCGAGCTCAACGATCACTTGCCCGTGCGCCGCCGCCGCCAGCATCAAGCTGAAGGCAAAGGGAAGTGCGGGCGGGCGAAAATGGCGTCTGAATAAAATCATGCCGACTTATTTGCTACTTAAATACGACATTCCGGCGATTCGTCAAGTTGAACGGCATGAACGCGACTTGAATTCAAGAAACAGCCCGCGCGCGGGAACGGATGGGCCGCAACCACCAAGCGTCGAAAGCGATTGCATAAAGGCATTCCAATGATTGATTCGTGATCCAAACCACACTACTTTCCCGGTCAGCGATTTAGCTTCACCCCTGACCAAAAACATCATGACACCAGAAATCATCCGACTCGGACAGATTGAAATCCGTTTTCTGCTCGAAGGCAAAGACACCAAAGGCCAGTTGGCCGCGTTTGAATTCACGGTTCCTGCCGGGGCCAAAGTTCCGATGCCCCATTCACACGAGCGTTACGACGAAACCATTTATGGTTTGGAAGGCGTGATGACGTTCACCGTCAATGGCCAGCCGGCCAACATCGCTCCCGGCCAGACTTATTTCATTCCGCGCGGTGCGGTGCATGGCTTCAACAATCTGAAGCCGGCCAGCGCCAAAGCCCTTGCGGTGGTGACGCCGGCGCTCATCGGCCCGGATTTTTTCAGGGAAATGGCAGCCATCGTCAATGCCGGCGGCCCGCCGAATCTGGAAAAACTCAAAGCGATAATGACCAGGCACGGGCTGGTTCCCGCTCTGCCGCAGAAGTGATGGTTTACGGAGCTGCTTGGCTATGGCCTCTTTGGGATTGCGGCTTAACTCGGTGGAAAGTGAAAACAAAGAATCGCGAGATGAACATTTCTTGTTGGGTCGGATTTCAATCGGAATTCAAATTGCGTCCAGCTTTCTGATTTCTTTGATTCCAGCCGAACAAAACATGGATGCTGAGGCGTGCCATTGGAGATTTGTTCGAGCACGGGATTGAGTTCTTTGTTGTTCACGAAACAGAGGATGGCAGCTTTCGAGTCCCGCCACGTCAAGTATTTTAATCAGCGTGGGCCTTCGCTCTTCAGGAGCTTCGTCCCCACGAGGCGGCCGGGCGCGTTTGAAACCTTCGCCGGGAATTTTCTTCGTCGCGTCAGCTTTCATTTTTTCACCAACGGGTTGCGGGTCTTGAGTTTTGGGAACATGGAGAAGTCGCGGCCGGCGGTCCAGAGTTCGCGCACGCCGTGATGCAGGCACAGCGCGGCAATCCGCGCATCGTGAATGCGCCCGCCCTGCACTTTGGCGGGCGTGGCGACTTTGCGAAGCATTTCAAAGTAGCCCGGACTTTCGGACAGCCAATGGAAACCAGTGGAGTTGGCAAAGTCAGCCAGAACATCCAGCGCCTCGTCAACCGGCGTGGGTTCTTCAAATATCCGCGGATGCGTGACGACGGAAATAAATTCGTGGGCGCAGGGATAAGGAATCGCCCATTGTTCGCGTCCTTCGACAAACGGGCGAAGCAAGGCCAGGGCTTCGTCGTGAAGCCCCCTGTATTCTTCACGATGGGCGTAAACCAGGATGTTGGTGTCCACGGCTACCATGGAAATCGCGGGGGATAAATAAATTCATCGCGGAGACGTTCCCAACTCATCTTGGAAATGTCTTCGGTCACAAAACCGCCGCCGCGTGTGATCGGCTTCCATTTTCGCTTCGGCGGAGCGGCCTGCTTTTCCTTGAGCACAATCCGCAATCCCTGTTCGGTCAACGAACGGAAGGTCGTTTTTTCCTTTCGCGCGACGCTTTGGGCGCGCTCGAAAAGATCATCGGCAATTTCAATCGTTGTCTTCATAATATGGCTACCCATATTCGCACGGCTGGCCGCCCATATCAAGTGCCATTTCCAAACAGGGAATCCATTTTCTTCCGCACGGCGTCATCCATTTTGATCAGCGTGAGCCTTCGCTCTCCGAGAGCTTCGTCCCCACAAGGCGGCCAGAGGCGTTTGAAACCTTCGCCCGGAATTTTCTTCGTCGCGTCAATGCCGAGTTTGCTGCCAATGGCAATTTCGCTGGTGGCGTGATCAAGCTGTTGGGACTGGACCACACCGCGCCAAGGTTTGCAGGCTTATGGGGTTGGGCCAGCGTCCCGGAATGCGGAACCTGCTTCATAAGATTTAAGCTGTTTTTGAAGCGAGGCAACCAGCATGACGTTGTTTTGGGCGGAAGCCAACTGCATCGCCCGCTGTGAAATCGCAATCGCCTCGGAGAAACGTCCCGTCTCGGCACAGGCGGCCGCCAATGTGCGAAGGATCATTGGATTTCCATTGCCGGATAATTGGTTCGCTTGAAGCGCCAACTCACGCGCTTTGGTTCCGTTGCGGACGGATGGGTCCGGTGATGTCGCCAGCAACCAGGCGATGCGGGCGAGGTTGTTTTGAGCGTCCCCGGAATCGGGCTGGATCGCCAGTGCTTTTTGGAAATTGTTGATGGCCTCGTTCACCTGTCCCCTTTTGAAAAGAGCGGCTCCCAGATTGTTGTGCGCCCCGGCCAGGCCCGGCTGGATGGCCAATGTCTTTTGGAATTGGACGATGGCTTCGTCCACTTGTCCGTTTCGTAAAAGGGCAGTTGCCAGATTGTTGAGCACTTCGGGCTGGTCCGGCTGGATCGCCAATGCCTTTTGGAACTCGACGATGGCCTCATCCAGTTTCGATTGTCCGGCCAGGGCGTTGCCGAGATTGTAATGGGCTTTGGCGTGGTCAGGCTGGATGGCCAGCGCCTTTTGGTAATGCGCAATCGCCTCATCCGCCTGCCCTTTTTGAAACAGGGCGTTGCCAAGATTGTTTTGCGCGGCAGCGTTTTGACTGGTCGCCTCCAGCGTGTGTGACCAGAGCAATTCGCTGTTTTTCCAATAAGCGGTCTGGAGCCGGGCTGTAACGGCCAGAGCCGCGAGGCTGGTGATGGCCAGGCCGGCCAAAAACATCCGCCGGCGGGGACGGGCAAACTGTTCGGCCAGCATCCAGGTCGCCAGAATATACAACCCGATTTGAGGCAGATAAGTATAACGATCTGCGTGCGCCTGCAGGCCGACCTGAACCAGACCGATCACCGGCACCAGCATCCCCAGATACCAAAACCAGCCAACCAGCATGAAGGGGTATTTTTTCCGCCACGCGAAAATCCCGCCCGAAACGATTGCGAGAAATACGGCCGCGCCAATGCTTTTCAAAACCGGGATGCTGTTCGCAGGCAGTGGATACAATGCCGCCAGCTTTGCCGGATAAAACATCTGCTGCAAATAGACAACGTAAGACAACGCCGCGTTATTAATCCGCAAGGGAAGCGGCAGATAATCACCAGGCGCGATGGCGCCGTGTTGCGACAGCGCCGTGACCACACAGCCGGCGGCGGCCAATGCCAGCAAAGGAATCTTTTCGAGAATGAGATGCTGTGGAATGGAACAAATCTTCGGCAAATGATTTGGGTTGTCAAAGCGCCCCAATGGCCAATAGTCCAAAAGCAACAACACAAACGGCAGCGTGACCAGCATTGACTTGGACATCAGCCCCAGCGCAAACAGGCAGACCAGCAACAGATAGCGGCCAGGCGAAAACAGACGGCGCGCGTAACGAACGTAGGCCCACAGCGTCAGCATGAAGAACACACCGCAAAGAACATCCTTGCGCTCGGCCACCCACGCCACCGATTCCACGCGCAGGGGATGGATCGCAAACACCGCCGCCACAAAGGCGCTGCGCCACAGGGCGCCAGTCATTTCTCTTAACACCAGAAACAACAGGATCACCGTCGTCATGTGCAGCAAGACATTGGTCAGATGATGCCCGCCGGCATTCAGCCCGTAGAGCCGGCAATCCAGCATGTGCGACAGCATCGTGACCGGATGCCAGTTGCTCGCAACGATGTGAGTGAATGCCCAGCCGACACCGGCCAGGTTCAAACCCGCGATGACCGCGGGATTTTCAGACACATAAACATCATCATCGTAGTTGACGAATTCATGCCCGAGGGTCTGACCGAAGACCACCCACACCAGCGCCGCCAGAAACAGGCAGATGCCAATGACGTGCCAGCGATGATCCCAAGCGCCAGGAAGCCCGGCCGAAAACTTGCCATTGGATGGGAGACGGATTCCTTTTGGCCGGGCAATTGTGGCTGCTCCATATGACGGGGCGTTTTGTTTCCGCCTTTTGCTCATTTCAATAATTCTTCCACCTTCGCCTTCACCGCCTCATCCATCTTGATCATCCGCCTACGCCGAGGCCCCGGCGCGACAAGGCATTTCGTTGTCATGGTTTTCTTCCAAACAGTGCGTCGATTTCTTTCGAACGTGTTCATCCATCCAGATTAACGGCGGCCACGCGCGTTTGAAGCCTTCGCCGGGAATTTTCTTCGTCGCGTCAATGCCCAGCTTACTGCCGCTGGCGATTTCGCCGGTGTTTTCCATGTTCAAGTCGTCGTCAAGCAACATGATTTCTGGAAAATTCATTTTGAACAAGCGCCAAGATTCCCACGTCAACGGGTTGTGCCGGCTTCGCGGAAGGGGGAGCCGGCCTGATACAATTTGAGTTGTGCATCAAGAGCGGCAACCATTGGTGCGTTGTTTTGATTGGAAGCCAACTCCAAAGCACGCTGGGCGGTCGTGATGGCTTCAGAAAACCGTCCCGCCTCGGCATAAGCCGCCGCCAGCGTGGCAGCCATCGCTGGATTCCTGCCCCCGGAGAGCCGGTCTGTTTGTTGAGCCAGTTCGACGGCTTTGCTGCCATTCCGGACAGTTGGGTTCGGCGAGGTCGCCAGCACCCAGGCGATGCGGGCAAGGCTGCCTTGCGCTTCCACAAAACCNNCGGGTTATGGCATTGTCAGGCCGGATTACCAGTGCCTTTTGGAACTGAATGATTGCCTCGTCCACCTGCCCTTTTTGGAACAGCACATTGCCGAGATTGTCGTGGGCTTCGGCATATTCCGGCCGGGTTGCCAGCGCTCTGTGATAATGGACAATTGCCTCGTCCGCCTGCCCTACTTGAAACAAGGCGTTGCCAAGATTGTAATGAGCCACGGCGTAGTCAGGCTGGATCACCAGCGCCTCTTGAAATTGCACGATCGCCTCGTCCAATCGTCCATTTTGGGCCAGAGTGGCGCCTAGATTGTCGTGGGCAAAAGCATTGTTTGCGGTGTTGCCAAGCGTGTCAGTCCAAAACGTTTCACTGTCTTTCCAACATGAGGTCTGGCGTTGGGCCAGGAAGATCAGGGTGCCAAGAACGATGGCGGCGAAGCCGCCCAATACCAATTGCCGGTATCGCCACCGCGTTGACAGTTCGGCCAGCATCCATGCCGCCATCAGATACAGGCCAATTTGTGGCAGATAGGTGAAGCGGTCGGCATGTGCCTGCGCTCCCGCCTGAACCAGGCCGATCACGGGCACAAGCATTCCCAGATACCACAGCCAGCCGACCAGAAGACAAGGGCGTTTTTGCCGCCAAATGAAAACTCCCAAAGAGACAGCCGTCAGCAACACGAATGCCGCGATGATTTTCCAGAGCGGCAGCTCATGGGTCGGATATGGATAAAAGGCGGCGAGCCCGGCCGGATAAAACATCTGCCCGACATAGGTGACGTAGGAAATCAAGGCGTTGCCCACGCGCAGGAGAAAAGGAAATTTTTCCGGGGATGGGGTCGCGGGGCCAAGGGCTTGGACGGTGAATGCGCACACAGTCATGGAGAGCAGCAGCAGCGGAATCTTTTCAACCATCAGCCGCGCCGGAATGGAAAGATCTTTCAACCAACCTGTCGGTTCAACCGGCGTTAACGGCGAAAAGCGATTCAACGGCCAGTAGTCCAACAGGAGCAATACAAACGGCAGCGTCACGAGCATCGCCTTGGACATCAATCCAAGCGCGAAGAGGAGCGCCACCATTGCATAATTGATGAATGAACCGGGTCTGCGGACATGGCGGACATACGCCCAAAGTGTCACCATGAAGAACAACCCGCTCAAAACATCCTTTCGCTCCGTCACCCACGCCACCGATTCCACCCGC
>PLZL01000235.1 GCA_003152145.1 Limisphaerales bacterium | reverse complement strand
TCGGGGTGCTGATTTGCTGGGACCAGTGGTATCCCGAAGCCGCGCGGCTGACCGCGTTACAGGGTGCGGAAATCCTTTTTTATCCGACCGCCATCGGCTGGCATCCGGGCGAAAAGAAAAAACAGGGCGAACGCCAGCACGACGCCTGGGACACCATCCAGCGCAGCCACGCTGTTGCCAACGGCTGTTTTGTCGCAGTGGCCAATCGCATTGGTCACGAAATCCTCGACGGCGTGGGCGGCGAAGGTATTGAATTCTGGGGCCAGAGTTTTGTTGCCGGAACATCCGGCGAAATTCTCGCCAAAGCCTCGGTGGACAAGGAGGAAGTTTTGATTGTGCCCGTTGACTTGGCGAATGTGGATGCAACCCGCACGCACTGGCCTTTCCTGCGCGACCGCCGGATTGATGCTTACGGAAATTTGACGAAACGGCTGGTTGACTAATTTTTTTTCTGTTTTCGTAAAATAGTCCATGAAAACAAAACAGCGCAGTTTTCATTTCTCCACAGTGATTTTGTTAGTCGGCGCATTTCATTTGCAGGCCGCCGATTCGACTAACACGACAACCGTTGTTCAGGAAAGTTGGGAAACGATATCTAACCGATGGGGTTCGGTGCCGATTGAAAAAATCAAGCAGGCAGCGGAAACAAACGAGGTCACGGCACAGTATTATTTGGCTAATGCGTATTCTGACGGGATTGGAGTCACAAACAATGAAACTGAAGCTTTCAAATGGATGAAACTTGCGGCCCAACAGGGAATGACAAGGGCGCAAAGAAATCTTGGTTGGAAGCTCCAAAACGGATTGGGAGTTGAGACTAATTTGGATGAAGCCGCCGCATGGTATCAGAAAGCCGCAGAGCAGGGCGATGCCTCGGCTCAATTCAATTTGGGCTGGATGTATGAAAACGGCGAGGGGGTAACAAATAATTTGTCAGAGGCGCATGATTTGTTTCTTCAAGCCGCCGCCGGGCATCAGCCAGATGCCACGCTTCGTGTCGGTCAAATGTATGAAAAAGGTGACGGCGTGCCGCAGGACGATCATCGGGCGATGGAGTTTTATTGTAACAAAATTTACAGTATGAACTACCCTGCCAAATATCCCAATGGATATGTCGAATACGGGCCCTTTGGAGATGGTGCCGCTGAAAGTTCGTTAAGGCTTTGGTCTCAAGGCAGAGGATTTCAAAATGACAAGGACAAGGCCGAACCAGGCTATCATGAATCTGCTTATTTTATTGGATGCTTTGTAAATTTAATAAAAACCACCAATGCACAGTTTTATGCCGGCGAGATTTATTACCAAGGCAAGCTTGTTCCTCAAGATTTGGTTGAAGCTGCTGCTTGGTTTCGTCTTGCCGCGAATCAAGGCTCGGATGATGCTCGCAAGACCTTGGATGAACTGGAACCAAAGCTGTTGCCAGCCCAAAAAGAAGCCGCAAAAAAGCGGTTTGATGATTTTAAAAAACGCCTAGAGCAAGTGAAAATGAACGATGAGACGCTCGAAAAAGCCAAGGCATTAAAGACGTGGTGATTTGAAAATCTCAGTGTGCTACCCTCATCGAAAAAACTGGATTAATTTGGATCACTGGCACGAACGGGCTGATTGGAAATTACCTCGTCCAGACCTCGCCGCGTTTTGCCCCGCGCTGGCGTGTCAAATTCCTTTTGGCAAAGGGCGGATTCAGGCGTAAGATTCTGGCATGAGCGCAATCGAAGTCATTTCGGAAATCAAGAAGCTGCCGCAGGCGCAGCAGCGGAAAGTGTTCCGCTTTGTGGATAAGAACTTACGCCCAGCCGAAGACCTCGTTGACAACGCCGCTGCCGAACGCGCGCTGGCCGAGCCGGGCAAAAACATTCCCTGGAGTGAAGCCCGCAAAAAACTTGGCTGGGCATGACCCGTTACCGTATCGAAATCCGCCCTTCGGTCGAGAAAACCCTGCGAAAGATCCGCGACGTCCAGCTTCAGCAGCGACTTGAAGCCGCCTTTGAAAAGCTTGCCGAAAATCCCCGGCGTCCCGGCGTGGAAAAAATGTCCGGCCACGGCAACCGCTACCGCTTCCGCGTCGGTGATTATCGCATCATCTATGAAATTCACGACGCGGTTTTGTTGGTGCTGATTCTTGCCGTTGGCGACCGCAAAGAAATCTACCGGTGAATGAGTTTCGCCGGAGAAAACAAGCCGCTGGCCTGGATCACCGGCGATTTCGTTCAAACTTCGCCACGATTTGCNNCGCCATGCTTTCATACAGCGTGAAGCGATATGTTCCCCTGGCGGTTTGGATTGTTGTCGTCTTCACCATCATCGTCATTCCGCTCAAAATCATCGGCTACGGTTTTCTGCCGATGGACGACGCGCTGCGGCACGCGGCCAAGACAATTTCGGGCAAATCGTGGCAGCAAATCCTCGTCATGCGTGACGATTTCCCGGTAGACCCAAGCCCCGGCTGGCAGGCGATTCTGGCATGGGTTCACAACTGGCAAAATTGCAGCGCCGAAGCGCTGGTGGTTTTTTCGGTCGTTGCCTTGATGCTGCTGGTGACGTTGAGCGCGTTGCCGTGGTTTCGCCGGCCCGAAGCGTGGCTGGCGGCGCTGTTCGCCGCGGCGATTTTTATTCCGGCTTGCACAACCCGTTTCGCGCGCGGTCGGCCTTATCTTTTGACCGATGCCGTTCTCATCACGCTGCTGTTTCTCTGGTCGCGGCAGGAAAATGACCGGCCCCGGCGGCTGGCGCTGGTGTTCACGCCGCTGCTGGTCGCTGCGTCCGCGTGGATTCATGGCTCGTGGTATCTGCTGTGTTTGCCGGGCGCGGCGATTTTGTTCGCCGGATTCTGGCGTTCTGCGTCTTGTTATGGCGGCTGCTGGCTGGCGGGAAGTTTTCTCGGCTGCGCGTTGACCGGCCATTTGTGGGGATTCTTATTTCAAGCGGTGCGCCATGTGTCCGGCGCATTCGGACATTTTGTCGTCAACCGCCAATTGGAGCCTGAATGGTATCCGTCCGACGGCGAAATTGCCGCCGTGCTCGCGGTTGTCGTCCTGATTTTGTGCCGCAACATTTTTCCCGGCTGGAATCCGCGCGCCATGCTCAATCCCGTTTTCATGATGATGGTTTTGGGCTGGCTCCTCGGACTGAAGGTGCGCCGGTTTTGGTGGGATTTCGGAACGCCCGCGTTCTTGGTCTGGGTCGCGTTGGAATTGCAGGAGCATTTTGAGAATCATCTTCCATTCCATTCGGCCAGACGTCTGCTCGTCACGCTGGGGATTGCCGCCGGGGTTTTTCTCGGCTTCACCAGCGACCGCGAGAGCCGCTGGACGGCGAATCTCACGACGGAATACCTCACGCCCGATACGCCTGGAGTGGCCGGCTGGCTCCCCGGTGACGGTGGGATTGTTTACAATTCCGACATGGACGTTTTTTACCAGATGTTTTTCAGAAATCCGGCGGCGGATTGGCGTTACGTTTTGGGTTTTGAACCCGGCCTGATGCGCCCGGATGATTTGGAAACGCTCCGCAAAATCCAGTGGAACCATGGCGCCGCGTTTGCGGCCTACGAACCGTGGGTGAAAAAGATGCGCCCCCCCGACCGGATTATCCTCCGCGCTTCGGGCGCGGCCGGCCCGCCGGACATTCCTGAACTGGAATGGCGCTACGCCGCCAGCGGCCTGTGGATTGGCCGCCTGCCGCAATCAACGAACAATCTGCCGCTAAAATCATCCGCCGATGGAACTCCAAAATAATCTCGCCTGGATCACCGGCGCGGGCGGACTCATCGGAAATTACCTTGTCCAGACCGCGCCGCGATTTGCCCCGCGCTGGCGCGTGCGGCCGCTGACGCGCGACCAGCTTGACCTGCTCGATTTCGCCGCCGTTCGCCGGGAGTTTCAAAAAAACAGGCCGCAACTCGTCATTCATTGCGCCGCCATCAGCACCCTCGCCGGGGCCGAAGCCGATCCGAAACTTGCGCGTCAGTTGAACGTCCAAGTCACAAAACTGCTCGCGGAACTGGCGGCGGAAATCCCGTTCGTTTTTTTCTCCAGCGATTTGGTTTTCGACGGGCGTAAAGGGGATTACGTTGAAGACGACGCGCCAAATCCGCTGCATCTCTATGGTGAAACAAAAGTTGCCGCGGAACAAATCGTTTTGAAAAATCCGAAGCACACCGTCGTGCGCACGTCGCTCAACGGCGGTGTTTCGCGCACGCACGACCGCGGCTTCAACGAGCGCATGAAACGGGAGTGGCGGGACGGGCGGATGATGAAATTGTTCACCGATGAATTTCGCTCGCCGATTCCGGCGGTGGAAACCGCGCGGGCGGTTTGGGAGTTGTCGCAAAAAAATTGCGCGGACATTTATCACGTCGCCGGCGCGGAAAAACTTTCACGCTGGCAGATCGGCCAGCTTCTGGTTAAACGCTGGCCGGAAAGACGAACCAAAATCGAACCTGGTTCGGTCAAGGATTTTCCCGGCCTGGCGCGCGCGCTGGACACGTCGCTGGACATTTCCAAAGCGCAAACGGTTTTGTCCGCGCCGTTGCCCGGATTGAGCGAATGGCTGGCGGCAAATCCGAACGAAATTTTTTGAACCACGGGAAAAAGCTCCAAGCACCAACTTCCAAGCTCCAGAGAAATTCCAAAATCCAACCTCTAAAACCGCTCCGGTTATTGAAGTTTGGAGCTTGGTGTTTCTCTGGTGCTTGGGGCTTGGATTTTGGAGCTTTCGGTTATTTCGCCTTCAATTCCAAAATCGTGATGGAATACGGCGGGAAACCGCGCGTGAAATCTGTTCCGAGTCCGTCCACATTTTCCACGGCGGGAACAATCTTCGTCGGCTTTTGAATCGTATTCGTGTCGTCCGGTTTGTCCGCTTTCAAAACGGTGGCGGAACCCTGGGCGGCGACGGAACCAACACCGCTGATTTGAACACGAACCTGCTGCGGCGCGCTTTGGCGGTTCACCACTTTGAGATAAATTAATCCGCTCTGGCTGTCGCGTGTGACGTCGAAGAACACTGACGGCACCTGTCGCGGGCCCACAGCTTGACCACCACCGCCGCCACCGCGTCCGCGTCCGCCGGCCCAGGTGTAGGTCGGAATGTCCTGTGAATCGGTCGCAAGCACAATATCGCCGTGGTGCGTGCTGAACATTTTTTGCGCATAATAGGACGGCGAGCCATAGCTGGTGAGCGCGTCGTAGCCGATGAGGTCGCTGGGCCATTGCATCGAGCGGCCCCGGCCAGCGAGTTCGCTGACGTTGACAAAGAGCGGTGCATAGGATTCTAGGAGGACGATGTCGGAATTGCGTTCCATGCAGCACATCCACGCGGCGTCGCCGAGCGCGCCCGCCATGTTCGGCGTGGGCGAGCCGATGCGCGTGGCCCATTCGCCGACGAAAATTTTCGGGCCGGTGCGTTCGCGCGTGTCATACATGTGCGACTGCGCCTCCATTTGCTCCTGCGTGCGGTAATAATGTTCGTCAACCAAATCCGGCACGGTGTTGGTGACAACTGTCGTCGCAATGACTTGCAGGTTGGGATATTTCGCCTTGATGGCATTGAAGAATTGCGCGAATCGGCCCTCATATTGGCTGGCACGGTTGTAGTCTTCATTGCCAACCTCGACATAATGCAACGGGAACGGCGCGGGATGGCCGTCCTTCGCGCGTTGCACGCCCCATTTGGTCGTCGCCGCGTCGCCGGTGACGTATTCGATCTCATCGAGCGCGTCCTGCACGTAAGGCTCGAGATCGGGACCGGGCTTGATAAAATCGCGGCGCAACGAGTAACCGGCGTAAACGGCGAGCAACGGCTCCATGTGCAGGTCTTCGCACCATTCGAGATATTCCATCAGGCCGAAACCGTCCGTGGACCAGTAGTTCCACGGGCTTTGGTGGCCCGGACGCTGCGAAATGTCCCCGATGGTTTTCTTCCAGTCAAAGCGCTCGTTAATATAATTGCCTTCCAGATAATTGCCGCCGGGGAACCGCAAAAATCTCGGTTGCATGTCCGCGAGGATTTGCATGAGGTCGCGCCGGTTGCCATTCGCGCGGTTATTGAACGTCGGCGGGAACAGCGACACCTGCTGAAGCCAGACGGTGCCGTGCTTGTTGAATAATGTCCCCGGCTTCGTCGTTGAAATGACCAACTGATTGTCTTTCGACGTTTCGATGTTGCCGCTCGTCAACGTCACTTCATATTTCTTCCAATCGCCCGTAATTTTTGGAATCGTCGCGCTGGCGATTGGCACAGTGTATCCATCAATGCCTTTAGTCACAGAGCCGTCTTTGCTGTGATATGTAAGGATTGGATAGTTCGTGTCAACGTGGAACAAGCTGACCGTCAACGGGCCTTTGAAATGTTTCCCCTTAGCGTAAAACGACGCGTGATAAGTCGTGTTCGGCTTGACGGGGATTCCCCAGTAACCGCCGTTGGCGATTCCCACCGGGGAATTTTTTGACGCGTTGCCCGTGTCCACTTTCAGACTCACGTTCAGCGCGTCATTCAACGGCGTGTTTGTATCGAGCAAAATGGCCGCGCCGCCGACTGTCTCCCAATAAATCGCATTGGTCCTGCCCGCCTTGAACGTGCGGTTGCGGACCAGCTCTCCGTAAAGCCCGCCTTCGTAGGAGAAATTGATTTCCTCGGTCATCAAGCCGTAAAGCATCGGGTTGACTTTAGCGGCGACTTGGTCGGCCTTGATTTTCAGGACAGGAGTTGCCGGTGGCGCGGTGGAAACGGAATTGGTTGTTTCCGAATTCGTTGTTTGCGCGAGCAGTGGGTTTGCGGTTGCGCCGAGGACGGCCAGCAAAAGACCGGTCAGCGTGGACAAATGTTTCCTCATCAAATGGGTGCGTTGCATGGGCATAAAATTGAATTCAGAACCGGCAAAAGTCCATCCTAATTTTTGAGGATGCTTGAAATGGCCAACAACCAAAAATCCCAACGGGATATTATCATTTAGCCTGGGGTTGCGAGGAATGCGGCAGCGTCAATTTCCGCCTGCGGTTTCATGGATTGACAGAAAGGCGCGGTTTCAAGTCTCCTGACGCGAGTGAACGCGTTTCAAAAATATCGCGGACGGCTCGCGCCGTCGCCGACGGGTTATTTGCATCTCGGTCATGCGCGGACGTTTTGGATGGCGCAGCAACGGGCCAGGGAAAATGGCGGCACACTGATTTTACGGAACGAGGATTTGGATTCCACCCGCTTCAAGATGGAATTTGTCCCGGCCATGATTGAGGATTTGCGCTGGTTTGGTTTTGAATGGCAGGAAGGCCCGGACTGCGGCGGGCCGTTCGCGCCTTACAATCAAAGTGAGCGGATGAGTGTTTACCTCGCCGCTCTGGAAAAGCTCCATGCCGGCAATTTCATTTATCCCTGCACCTGCTCGCGCAAGGACATCCGGTCAGCCGCCAGCGCGCCCCACGCGGAGGATGACGAGGTGATTTATCCGGGAACGTGCCGAAACAAAAGTGACAAGCGGCAAGTGACAAGTGACATGAATCCCGCGCTTGCCGCCTTGTCACCTGTCACCCGTCACGTGTCACGCCCCGCGAGTTGGCGCTTCCGCGTTCCCGACGGCGAGACGGTTTCTTTCGTGGATGGAAATTGTGGCGAGCAACGATTCGTGGCCGGAAGGGATTTCGGCGACTTCGTGGTCTGGCGCGGTGATGGCGTTCCGGCGTATCAACTGGCCTGCGTGGCGGACGACGCGGCGATGCAAATCACCGAGGTCGTGCGCGGCGCGGATTTGCACGTCAGCACGGCGCGGCAGCTTCTGATTTACCGCGCACTGGGCCTGGCGCCGCCGGCATTTTATCATTGTCCGCTCTGGCGCGACGAATCCGGCGTGCGGCTGGCCAAGCGCCACGATGCGTTGAGTTTGCGGACATTGCGCACCCGCGGAGAAACGCCCGAATCACTGCGCCAAAACTGGCTTTGATTTCCGCGCCAGGCCAAAAAACATCCAAAAAATGCTTGTGAATTTTTTCACGACAAGGCAATCTTTCCGGCCTTTCAGACCCACAATCCGGTTTGACCAATTGGACAATTCGTGTGGACTGAAGGGATGTTTTTACGTGAAGCGATTCGGCACCATCATTTTCGTCTGCGCGTTTCTCGCCGCGATATTTGCGGCGGATGTGAATGCGCAGCCGTCGTCGCAATCCGCGCCTGGCAATCCGCCTCAAGTGGCAATCTCAAGCCCGGCAAATGCACTGGCGCAAACTACTGAATCGGCGGTGGAAATGGTTCCGTCCGCCGCGCCGACTTTGTTTACGGTTTTGGGATTTCCGATAACGAACTCGATGATTTGCACCTGGATTGTCGCGGGGGTCATTCTGGTCATCGTCCGCCTGACGACGTGGAAGGGCGTCAAGGAAATACCGACCGGAATGCAGAACGTGATGGAATCGCTCGTCGAAGGCTGGGAGGGTTTGATCGGCGACATTTTGGACAAGCGCGTGGCACGCTGGGTTTTTCCGTTTGCGACGACGTTTTTCATTTTCATCCTGATGTCGAACCTGGTGGATTTGGTCCCGGGCGTCGGCAGCATCGGGTCTTATCACGACGGACATTTCACGCCGTTCTTCCGTCCGCCGACGACCGACGCGAATCTTACAATCGCGATGGCGGGGATTTTTCTGGTGATGAGCCTTTTTTGGGCGGTGCGTTACAACGGGTTTTGGGGGCTGATCAAACATATCTTCGGCGTGAAGATGGACACGAACAAATGGGCCTATCCGCTGTTCTTTCTCCTGTTCCTTTTCATTGGCGCGATGGAACTGCTTTCCGTCGGGTTCGCGCGGCCGGTCGCGCTGGCGATGCGCCTTTACGGGAACATTTTTGCCGGCGAAACCATCCTGGATATGACGTTTCACAACAACCTGCCGCTGGCGCTGGTCCTTTCGACGTTCTTTTATTTTTACGAGACGTTCGTCTGCCTGGTGCAGGCGTTTGTGTTTTCGATGCTGGTCGTGGCGTTCGTCGGCACGCTTTGCACGCACACCGATGAGGAGCACGGCCATTGATTTTTGAAATTGCCGCGGCATTGGACGCCGCGGCACAACCAAAACCAACAGAAAGAAAAATTATGATGCTCGCACAAGCAGCCGGCAACATGGTCGGCAACATACACATCGGTCTCGCCTTCGGCGGCGCGGCCATCGGCATCGGCATCGCCACGGCCGGTGGCGTCATCGCCATGAGCCGCAACCCCGGAATGTTTGGCAAGATCCTGACGTTTATGTTCGTCGGCATGGCGCTCGCCGAAGGCTGGGCGGTCATCGCGTGGCTCGTCGTCAAATAATCCGGCCATGGACTCATTAGGAATCCAGTGGAAAATTCTGCTCGCGCAGACGGTCAGTTTTTCCCTCGTGTTTTTCGTGCTGTGGAGATTTGCCTACCGGCCGATCTTCGCGATGCTCGAGGCGCGCCGGCAGAAAATCGCCGAGGGCATGGCCGACGCCGAAAAAATCAAGGCCGAACTCGCGCACACCGAAGCCGAGCGCAAACGCATTCTGGCCCAGGCCGGCGACCAGGCGAACGAACTGATTGAGCAGGCGCGGACCGCCGCCGCGCGCGTGCGCGAAGTTGAGACGCAGAAGGCCATCGCCGCCGCCGAACAGATTGTGACCCGTGCGCGCGAAGCCGCCGCACAGGACCACGCGCGGATGCTCGCCGAATTGAAACGCGAAGTCGGACGGCTCGTAGTGCAGACGACCGCGACCGTCACCGGCAAGATTCTCACGCCGGAAGATCAAAAACGGCTCGCCGAGGAAACGGAAAAACAACTGACGGCCTGACGGATTTCAAATTTCAGATTTGAAATGTCAAATCGGCCGAACCCGGAATGAAAATTTCCAAACTAGCGCAGCGTGAAGCCCGGCAACTGTTCCGCAGTTGCCAGGTCAACGGTTTGCTGGACGAGAACCGCGTCCGGCAGGTGGTTGCGCTCGTGCTGGCAAAGAAGCCGCGCCGTTACATCGAAATTTTGTCGCGCCTGCACCGGCTGGTGAAACTGGATTTGGAGCGCCGCACCGCGCGCGTCGAAAGCGCGGTGCCCTTGCCCGCTGATTTGCAAACGGACGTGGCAAACCGGATCAAAAAAATTTACGGCGAGGGTGTGAGCCTGACGTTCGACCGGAATCCGGCGTTGATCGGCGGCCTGCGCGTCAAGGTCGGCAGCGACGTTTATGACGGCAGCATTCAGGCGCGTTTGAACGCGCTGGCGGAGAGTTTTTGAACATGGGCGGGACGGCGTGTCGCCGTCCCAAGCGAATAATTTATGAGCAATCTATTGCAAGAAATTGAAGCCCAGATCGCGGGCGCCAAGGCCGCGACGGCCAAACAAAACGTCGGCGTTGTCCGCG